>NZ_JBIPMD010000022.1:0-25460 GCF_044369315.1 Silvanigrella sp. | reverse complement strand
TTCCTTTATTAAAAAATTCTTTCTTTATTTCTTTTATCATTATATTTGTAGATATTATTAAAGAATTACCTGCAACAATGGTTTTAAGACCATTTAATTATGAAACAATGTCCATAAAGACTTATAATCTAGCCTCTGATGAAAGACTCAAAGAAGCTTCAGCAGGTGCTTTATTTATTATTTTGCTTGGAATCATACCTGTTATTTTAATTTATTTTTATAATCAAAAAAAGAAGCTGTAAATGGATCATAAAATAATTCTGAAAGCATTAAATGTAACTCATAAATATGGTAATAATGTTTCTCTCAACAAGATATCTTTTGAAATTTTTGAGGGAGAAATAATTAGCATATTAGGTCCTTCCGGATGTGGAAAATCTACTCTTTTAAAAGTAATATCAGGAATAGAAAAAATTCAGGATGGAATTATAGAAATCGATCAAAATATTATGTCACGTGACTCTTATCATGTGCCTACAGAAAAAAGAAAAGTAGGACTTGTATTTCAAGATTTAGCTCTATTTCCTCATCTTTCAATTAAAAAAAATATTGAATATGGAATTTCTCATTTATCAAATGAAGAAAAAAGGCAAAGAGTAAAAGAGATGTTGGCATTTGTTAAAATGGAAAAATTTGCTGAAACATATCCTCATTTATTATCTGGGGGACAACAGCAACGTGTTGCCTTGGCAAGATCACTTGCTCCTTTTCCAAAATTGTTGTTATTAGATGAACCATTTTCAGGTTTAGATGTTTCTTTACGAAAAGATCTTGGTATTGAAATTAAGAATATTTTAAAGAAAAGTAAAATGACATCTGTATTTGTTACTCATGATGCCAATGAAGCTCTTATGTTTTCTGATAAAATAATTATATTAAATAATGGAAATATGGAGCAGTTTGATACGCTAAAAAATATTTATAATAAACCAGTCAACAGCACTGTAGCTTCTTTTTTTGGTACGATAAATAAAATTGAAAATTATCAAAAATTGCATAATATTTTTAAAATATCGAACTTAAATAACCTAAAACAAGATTTAAACATAAATATTTATTTTCGTCCTGAAGCTTTATCTATATTAAATGAGAAAAATCCAGATGCTGATTTTTTTGAAGGAAAAATTATTGAAATATTATATTATGGAAATTATATTTCTGTTTTAATACATGTAAATCATTATGGAACAATTACGGGATATTTTTCTTCGGCAGAGGATTTAACGATTGGAAATACTTTAAAATTAAAAATCAATGAAACCATGTTATTTATTTTTCAAGAAAATAAAAGTGCAGAAAATGAATATGAATAATAATATTATTTAAAGATGAGGTTCTAGAAGTTCAATTTTGTAGCCATCAGGATCGATTATAAAAGCGATATTGATTTTTCCATCAGGGGATTTTTTTGGCCCCCAGCTCAAATCGTGACCCTGTTTTTGTAATTTTTTTTGAAATTCAAGTATAGATGGAACTTCATAAGCCATGTGTCCGTAGGCTCCACCCATTTCGTATTTGGTTACGCCCCAATTATAAGTCAATTCTAATACAGAAGCATTATTTTCATCATCGGGCGCTTTTAAGTAAACAAGTGTAAATTCACCATCTTTAAATTCTTGGCGCGAAAGTAATTTGAAATTTAAAACGTCACAATAAAATTGAATGGATTTGTCTAAATCTCCAACTCGAATCATTGTATGTAAATATTTCATAATTAACCTTTCAGTATATTAATAAGTTATTAAAAATTTAATAACTTATTTTGTAATTGACTGTTTTGTAAATTAGATAATCTTTCTTCAATTAAAGATCTTTCATATTCCACGAAATCGCGAATGCTTTCTTCTTTAGAAAGTTTTAAACCTTTTTCATATGTTTCTTTTGCTTTAGAAATATTATTTTGTTTTTCATATAAGTAAGCTAAATAATAATAAGAAGAAATAACAGACTCATCTTCATTTAATTTAGTAAAAATTTCGATTGCTTTTGTTAATTTTTCCTCAGATGTTTTAAAATCATTATTATCAAAATAATGAACTCCTAATTCATGTTCAAAAGTAGCAATCCACTCTTCAAGTTCTTTTGATTTTGCAATCTCAAGACCATTATTTAAATACATTAAAAAATCGTTTTCTACTTTAGCTTGTTCTGCAGATAAAGCAGCGTTATAATGGGCTTCTAATGTTTCATGAATATCATCTTGTTTTTCAAGTCCTGCAATGACTTCTTTCCATAAAGGCAATGACTTATCATGTTCTCCAATAATACCATAGGAAAGAGCTAAGTGGTGTTTTGTTTCAAATAAATGAACAGCAAGTTCTTCGCTAGCAGAGACTAATTTTAATGAGATGATTTCAAGAATAGGAACCGCTTTTCCATAGTATTCATTTTCTAGTAAATCATTTACTGACAGGATCAAAGTTTCAACGCCTTGGCTATTAAAATTTGCAATTTCTTCATTGTTATATGCATAGCGTTGATATTTTTCAGGATTCTCGTGATCGTGGTTGCAGTGAGGTCCATGTTCATGGCCATGATGGTCGTGAGATCCATTTTCATGATCATGACCGTGGTCATCATGATGCTCGTGATGATGATGGCCGCAGTTCTCATGGTCATGGTGTTCATGATCATGATGAGAGTGTTTTTTACTACCCGAATTTGATGATTTATCTTGAGAAGTCATGGCAAGGTTTCCTTGTAAATTTAAATGGAAAAAGAATTTTTGCTCCGCTCCCGTTTCAAAGAGTACTTCAATAGAAAGAGCGATACTAGCAATCAAGGTTATTGTTAAGACAATATCCGAAAGAGGGAAAGAGTTTTTTAAATAATATATAAATATTAATTGGTTATAAAGGAGTCATGAATTCTTTTCTCAGTTCTGAAGGTTCTTAACCGAAAGAGATAAGTTAGCAAATCCTAATCTTATGTGGTAAAAATCCATTGAAACCAAGGACGCTACAATGATCAAAGATTATTTTAATAAGATCAGGTTGCTTGTTCAAAACAAGTTTAAAATATTTCAATTCATTTTACGAAATATTAAAAAATTTATTTTACTTTTTTTTATTATCTTTGCCGTTTTTTTTGTCTATGAATTTCAAAAAATTAGAAAATCTTTACCGAATTTAGAAAAACTTTCAAATTATGAGCCCGCTTTACCAACAGTGATTTATAGTCAAGATGGAGTTAAAATAGCTGAAATATTTGAAGAAAGAAGATATCCCGTATTAAATAATGAAATGTCTCCCTTTCTTAAAAATGCGTTTATTGCTGCAGAAGATGCTGATTTTTATAATCATCATGGTTTTGATTGGCGAGGCTTTGGAAGAGCTTTGTTACATTTTGTTACTTTTTCAAATCAAAAGCAGGGAGGTAGCACGATCACACAGCAATTGGCAAAAAATGTGCTATTAACAAAAGAAAGAACCATTGTTCGTAAAATAAAAGATATCATTGTTGCTAGAGAAATAGAAGAATCTTTTCCAAAAGATAAAATTTTGGAACTTTATTTAAATACGATATATTTAGGCAATGGATCCTATGGAATTGAAGCTGCAGCCCAAAATTATTTTCATAAAAATAATATGAAATTAACTTTAGCGGAATCTGCTATGATAGCAGGATTAACCCCAGCTCCATCAGCATATGATCCAACTGACAATATAGCTGCTGCTAAACAAAGACAAACTTATGTTTTAGATCGAATGTTAAAAATAGGAATGATCACAAAAAATCAATATGACAGAGCAATGAAAGAAAAATTAATTGTATTTAAAGCAGAATCACCAAATAATAAAATTGCCCCCTATTTTGTTGCTGAAATAAAGAAACAACTTACGAATCAATTAGAGGTTGAAAATTTAGGAAAAAGTGGATTAACAGTTTATACAACTTTAAATTCTAAAATTCAAAATGCAGCTCAATTTGCTGTTCAAAATTTTGCAGATTTATATCAATCAAGAAGAAGTTTTAAAGGACCTATAAAACAATATGGAAATTCATTTAAAGATCGAATTAAAGATCTTGTTAACATATCTATTAAAGAAACAGAACATGAAAGGGCTCTTGTTGCCTTTATTGATGAACCTCTTCATGCTGTTGGAATTATAACACAAAGAGGACTCGGAGTTATTTTAGATGAAGATATTACTTGGGCTTTAAATGCAGAAAGTGATAAAGAATCTGGGGAACCTGATATTCATAAAGTTTTAAAAGTAGGTGAAGAAATTCACATTCAAAAAGTGAATAAAAAAATGCATTCTCGAATTTCAAAAGATAAAAAATTTATTGCAACTTTAATGGAATATTCAAAGTATTTTGATCCTCAAGTGAAGGATAATATTTTACGTTATACATTGTCTGATACGGTTGGAATTGAAGCTGCTGCGATGGTAATGGATTCAAAGACGGGTGAAGTTCTTGCTATGGTTGGTGGAGAACATTTTTTATTAAGTCAATTTAATCGTGCTACTCAGGCTGAAAGACAAGTTGGAAGTAGTGTAAAACCTTTATATTATTCTTATGCTATTGACTGTGGATTTAGTCCTGCTTCTAAAATAGATAGTCCCAAAATTGATTTAGATGGCTGGCAGCCTGAAAACTATGGTGGTAAAGAATCGGGGCGAACTACGCTATTACAATCCTTGGCGTTGAGTTTTAATATTCCAAGTATTTTTTTATATCAATCCTTAGGCGCTTCTAAGGTAACAAGACAGTTGACTCGTTTTGGTTTTAATTGGCCTTATTCAGATTTAAGTTTAGCTTTAGGTGCTGGAACAGCTTCATTGCTAAAAATGGTTCAAGCTTATTCCATTTTTCCAAATCAAGGTAAAATGAGTTTAGCTTTTTATATTCATGAAGTTTTAGATAGAAATGGTGAAGTTATTTTTTCTTCTAAAAATGAAAAAATATTTCCGAACCAGGTAATTCCACAGTCTCAAGAAGATGCGCCTTATTTACCTGGAAAATCATCTGATAAAATAGATGAAAATAATTCCTTGCAAATGATATCACCTCAAGCCGCATATGTTACCTTAGATTTACTTCGTGCTGCCGTAAATATGGGAACAGGGCAAGGTGCTTTGGGTGTGTCCTCTTATGTTGGTGGGAAAACAGGAACAACAAATGGAAATACCGACGCCTGGTTTATGGGTATCGCTTCACAACTTATTGGTGGCGTTTGGGTTGGTTATGATGACAATTCAAAAACATTAGGTGGTGGTGGAACAGGAGCGGGAATGGCTGCTCCTATATGGAAAACGATGATGCAAACAGCAGTTAGTGTTTATCCTTTGCAAAGCTGGGTAAAACCTCCTGGTATTCATGAAATTACCATCGATAAAAATACCGGAGAGCTGAGTTCATCAAGCGATGCTATTTCTGTTCATGTTATTGATGGGACAGAACCAGGTGCTGTTTATGCACGTGATGCTTTAGATGATGGTAAAAATACGATGGACAATCACCTTGAGATAAGTAACAATCAAGATGAATCAAATAAAATTCCAGATGGATTGCCAAATCCTAGCAAATCAAAGTCAAAAGCAAAAAATAAAGATTTATAATTGAGAGAAAATTAAAAGAGAATTTATTTTAAATTATTTTTTTAGAGATAATTTATTTTAATTGTGTTAAATAATTCCTCAAATAAATGAGGGCTTGATGCTATAATTCCTCTATCTTGAATGGGACAAAATTCTTTTCCTGCAAAGTTCGTTACAATTCCACCTGCTTCTTCAATTAATAAACTTCCTGCAGCCGTATCCCAAGGTGCTAGTGGAGTTTCATAAAATCCCTGAGAAATTCCTCTTGCTGTATGAGCGAGATCTAAAGCAGCAGCTCCATTAATTCGAAGTCCTAATGATTTATTTTGGATCGCTAAAATTGTTTTTGTTAAAGGAACAAGTGTGTCTCCTTTATTAGAACTAAAACCTGTCGTAATACTTGCCATACGAAATTCTTTTAATTGAGAAATGTAAATTTGAGTCCCATTATAAAATGTTCCCTTGCCTTTTTCGGCAAAATAAAGAGAATTTGTTGTAGGCTGATAAATAGCTCCCATCAGAGCTTTAAATCTTCCATTTATGCAATATCCAAAGGCAATAGAGACGCAATAATAAGGGTTCCCTTTTGAAAAATTTGTGGTTCCATCAAGCGGGTCAATGATCCATGTAGGAAATGAGTTTTCATTTAAAGTGGAATATTTTGTAAGACCAGACTCTTCTGCTAAAATATCGTGGTCGGGAAATAAAGAATGAATTTGATTTTTTATAAGATTTTCAGAATGAAAATCAGCTTCCGTAACAATACCCTGATCCCCTGATTTTTCTGTGATAATAAAATTTTTTTGAAAGTAATGAAGAGTGCTCGCTCCTGCTTTCTGAATCAACTGCTCTAAAAATTCTTTGTTTGGCTGTTTTTCTGTCATGAAATCACTCCTGAATTCTTTGTTGTTTCTCTCTGTAATTATCCGTGATACTCTAATTGATAGCGTTATTCTCAAAGGAATAACTGAAAAGAGGAACACGAACCCTTTTTTCTTAAGATTAAAAGTAATTTAAATATGAAGGTTTTAAAATGCATTGGTCAATATATTCCATTTTAGCCGTGACCGTAGTTGGGGTGTCAAGTGGTATTTTTCTTGCAAAAATATTTGCTCGCCGTTCGCTTGGGAGCATGGGTGATATTCCTGTTAAGGATAATAGAGAAGCAATTTTAAAAAGTGCAGAAGCCCAAAGAAAAATGATTTTAGAAGAAGCTTTAATAGCAACTAAAGAACAATATTATGCCGATTCTGTTCAGTTGGATAATGAGCGTGAAATTATCATGGCTCACCAAGAGATTTATGAACAAGAGTTAAATGAAAAACAATCTGAGGTAGATAAGTTTTCTAATGAGCTAGAAAAGTTTGAAGAAGAGCTAAATAAAAAGAAAACTCAAGTTGAAGGCTCTAATATATCTATTAAAGAAATTGAAAATCAATGTCATGTTATTCATAAAAATTATCATACTCATTTAGAACAAAAAATTGGCAAAACTAAAAACGATTTATATAATGAAATGTCTAAAGATCTCATTGCAGCAGAAAAATTAGGCATTACAAAATGGCTTATGGAGAATTCGGAAAACTTAAAATCAGAAGCTCAAAAGTTAGCCCGTGATTCTTTAAACTCTGTTTATTTACGCTACCAACCTTCTTTTATTTGGCCTAAATCCTCTTTTATTGTTCCTGTAAATTCGAAAGAATTATTAGCAAAACATTTTCATGAAGAGTCGCCAATTATTCAATCTTTAATTCAGGGAACGGAATCTTCAATTAGTGTTTTAACTTTTAATGAAGAAATGCCTTCTGTACTAAAAATCGCAGGTGGTGCTGGTGTAGATAAAGAAGTTATTCGATTAACCCTTGAAGAAATGCTAAATAAAGATATCTTTAATGAAGATAAAATTAAAAATATCTATGATAAACATAAACGTTTTGTAGATAAATATATTTTAAAAATTGGTGAAGATGCAATTAAAAATTTGGGTCTTCCTTTAGATGTTCATCCTGAAATATTAAAATTAATAGGTTCTTTAAACTACAGAACAAGTCATAGACAAAATCAGTATTTTCATTCCATTGAAGTCGCTAGGCTTGCTGGCATGATAGCAGAAGAAATTGGTGTAAATTCAATGCACGCAAAACGTGCTGGGATATTGCATGATATTGGAAAAGCACTAGATTACAAAATTGAAGGAAGTCATGCTGTCATTAGCGGAGATTATGCAACTCGTTATGGAGAAAAAGAAGAAGTTGTTGATACCGTTCTTGCACATCACGATGATAAAATTGTGGAAACTCCTTACGCCTATATTTTAAAAGCTGCCGATGCTCTATCTGGAGCACGACCAGGTGCTCGTGTCGATATGGAAGAAGGATACCATAGAAGAATTGATGGTATTTCTGGAGTTGTAAATAGTTTTCAAGAACAAGGTGTGACTGGCTCTGCTATTATGCATGCAGGTAGAGAAGTTCATGTCTTTGTCGACAATAATCGAGTAAAACAAAAAGATATCAATGGTCTTGCAGAAGGAATTGCAAAAAAATTGGAAGAACAGGTCGAATTTCCAGGTCAAATTCGAGTCACTGTTATTCGCAGAACTGAAATTACTGAGGTTGCTTAAACTTTGCGTTTAAATAAGGTTCTGCAAGCAATATTGCCAATGCGGATAAAGCATTCGTAATTTGTCCTGTCCTTGCCAATTGTAATGCCTCTTTAAAATCAATTAAATGCAATTTAATATTTTCAAAGGGGTCGTCGTGATCGACCGGTTTTTGTAATGGCTGAACATCAAAAGCAATAAAATAAGTTACTTTATTGCTAAGAATAGCAGCATTAGGTGAATATCCTGGTAATGATAAAATACGTTGGCTTGTCAAACCAGTTTCTTCTTCAAGTTCTCTTACGGCTGCAATAGTAAAATCTTTTTCATCTAAATTAACAGCTCCACCCGGTACTTCTAAAGTAAAGCTATTTGTGCCAAAACGATGTTGTTCTACCATGACTATTTGACCTGATGCTGTTACCGGAACAACATGAACCCAGTTTGCACAATCCAATGTATAAACATTAAGATTGTGTTGTTTGTCTAACGATTGAGCTTTTTGTTCTTTTACACGAAAAATACTACACTGATAAACAGTTTTTTCTTCGCTTAGCGGAAATAATTCAAGCTTTTTATCGTTTGAATTAGACATAACGTTTTGCCATGCTATCAAGAGGAATTGCTTTTATTTTTGAAGCTTGACCAGCTTGTCCAAATTCAACCATACGTTGAGCACAAACTTTTTTCATAGCATCGCGCGCAGGTACCATATATTTTCTTAGGTCGAATTCAGATGGATTTGTAGATAAAAGTTTACGAATAGCAGCAGTCATTGCAAGACGGTTGTCTGTATCTACATTGATTTTACGAACACCATTTTTAATACCTTCTTGAATTTCTTCTACAGGTACTCCCCAAGTTTCTTTCATTTCTCCACCGTATTTACGGAATTCAGCTTGGAGTTCTTGTGGAACAGAGCTTGAACCATGCATAACTAAGTGTGTATTTGGAAGGCGTCTATGAATTTCACGGATACGATCAATCGCAAGAGTTTTTCCGTCTGGTTTTTTTGTAAACTTATATGCTCCATGGCTAGTACCAATTGCAATAGCAAGTGCATCTACTTTTGTAAGCTCAACAAATTGAGCTGCTTCAACAGGATCTGTTAATAATTGATCGTGAGAAAGAGTTCCCTCAAATCCATGACCATCTTCTTTTTCGCCTTTTCCTGTTTCAAGAGATCCAAGGCATCCAAGCTCTCCTTCAACAGAAATTCCCATTGAATGAGCAATACGAACGACATCTGCAGTAATACGAACATTATATTCAAAATCAGATGGTGTTTTTGCGTCTTCTTTTAAACTTCCGTCCATCATAACACTGGTGAAACCATTACGAATTGCGGATAAACAAGTTTGTAAACTATTGCCATGATCTTGGTGCATAACAACAGGGATATCTGGATATAATTCGACAGCGCCTAAAATGAGGTGTCTTAAAAATACGTCATTCGTATAGGAACGTGCACCACGGCTCGCTTGAAGTATAACTGGGCTGTTTGTTTCTTTTGCTGCTTCCATGATGGCTTGAATTTGTTCAAGGTTATTTACATTAAAAGCGGCAACGCCATAATTATTTTCTGCTGCGTGATCAAGTAATTGTCTTAAAGAAATAAGTGCCATTTTAGCCTCCATATCAAGTGAATACAAATCAGATCCCTCATACACCAGGTTAATGATGCATGCAAAGAACATCAGCAATAGGACGAAGGGAAGGGCGCTTGGATTGTGTAATAGAAAATGGATTGATTTTGATCAATTCTTATTAAATATAAGATATTATTTGAAAATTTATTAATGTTGGAGTATTTTTATTTGAATTCAAAGGGTGTTTCAGGAAATAAGCAAAAAATCTAGGGAAGGTATTCTTTGCAAAAAAATCAACATCATGAAATAGATAATCCACTTAAGATAGCCATTTATCATACAGGTGCTTTAGGCGATTTACTGGTCTCAACAGCTGCTATATTTGAATTGGCAAATTTATATCCAAAAGCTAAATTTACTTTAATAGGTTCTGAATTATGGAAAGATATATTAATTCCTATTTATTGGCAGCATATTTCTCATATTTTAGAAATTAAAAATAAAAAATTTAGTAAAATAAAATTACTTAAATCAAATAAACAAAATAATAGTTGGGATTTAGAAAAAACAAATAAGACATTTAAACAAATATTGTTAGAACATCAAATTTCAATTGATCTTCGTAGTGAAAGTGTTCGTTTTTCATTAAAATCTTTTTTGTATGGAATTCCAATTCGAATAGGTGCAAGTAAAAATAAATATGTTAAGCGACTTTTTACTCATTTTATTTTGCGTGATAAAAATAAAGAAGTTCATGAAAGAGATAGATATTTAGATATTTTATCTTCTATAAATAAAGAATATATTGATAAAAGAAAAGAGTTTTGGAAAAAAGAAGGATTGCCTCCTTTGAAATGGTTTCCCAGTGACTATCAAGAACATGTTAATTTATTAAATAAGAAAAAGATAATACTTATAAATCCCACAGCAAGTATAAGAGAAAAAGCATGGGAAAGTAAAAAATTTAGAGAGCTTGCTTTAAAACTAAAAGAAATGGATACAGAAATAAAAATTATTGGTTCACCTAAAGAAACAGAATGGTTGAAAGAAGTTGCTCAAGATGATTTTTCTATAATACAACCAGATAATATTTTAAGTTTAGTAAATATTGTTGAAAGATCTTCATTATTAATAACCAATACAAGTTCAATGCAATTTATAGCAGCAGGCACTAGTACCCCCACTTTAACTCTAATGGGAAGTGCTTCTCCAGAAAGATGGGGAGCATTAGGTTCGGGATCATATTGTTTAAAAATGAATGAGAATCAAGAAAAGTTTAAAAAAATATTTATCTCAAAAAAGAAATTAGATAAATTAAAGGAACAAATAGCTTATAATAAAATTCCTGTGAATTTAGTTTTTGAAAAAGCCCAGGAAGTTTTATTAAATTAATTTTAATGGTTTAAAGATGTTAAAAATGTAATTAAAGTACTGTGCTCTGTGATTAAAGCAATTAAACAAATGACAGCCAATAACCAAAGTACAGGTGATATTATTTTTGCTTTTCCAACAAAAACTTTTAATAAGACATAACTTACAATTCCCCATAAAACACCCTGTGTAATAGAAAACGTTAAAGGCATAAGGAAAATCGTAAGAAAGATAGGAATGATGTCATCCAATTTTTCAGCTTGAATATGTTTTACGGTTTGGCACATTAAAATTCCAACAAATATTAAAACGGGAGTTGTCGCATATGCTGGAATAACAGTAATAATAGGGGCTAAAAATAAACATGGTAAAAAACAAAATGCGGTTACGATTGAACTTAAACCTGTTTTTCCACCCGCTTGAATTCCAGCTGAACTTTCAATAAATACAGTTGCGGGAGCTGTTCCGAATAAACTTGATAACGCAGATGCAACGGAATCTACGAGTAATGTTTGTTTTAATTGAAGTGGATTGCCATTTTTATCGATAAAACCTGCCGAAGTGGAAAGCCCAATGATTGAGGAAAGTGAATCAAATAAATTTGTAATAAAAATTGCTAAAATAACTGGGATAAAGCTCCATTTAAGGGAACCAATAAGATCTAATTTAAAAAAATGAGAATCAAAATCTGGTAAAGCAAACCATTGGCTTGGAAATTGAATTTGATTTGTGAAGAATGCAATTAAGGTAACTACAATGATAGAAAATAAAAAGGCATAAGGTTTTTTCTTATAATATAAAATAAAAGATAAAATGAAACCTAATAAGCCTAAAGCAACAGTGTAATTGATATCTCCTAAAGCAACGAATGTAGCAGGATTTGAAACAATAAGTCCTAAATTTTTTAATCCAATAAATGCTAAAAATAATCCTATACCACATGACATTGCATGTTTCATATTACTTGGTAGGCATTCCACAATTTTTTGTCGAATTGGAAAAATAGAAACAACAATAAATAAAATACTTGACCAAAAAATAAGACCTAATGCTGTAGGCCATGGAATTTTTTCACCAATGATAAGTGAATAGGCGATAAAAACGTTTAAACCCATTCCTGGTGCTAATGCATAAGGAAGTTTTATATAAATCCCTGCTATAAAACTCATTAAAAATGAAATTAATACCGTAGCTGTTAAGGCTCCTGTGATGGTCATTCCAGTTCCTGGAGAGGACATCACTTGAGGATTGACAATAACGATATAGGACATGGTAAAAAAAGTAGTTAATCCTGCAATAACCTCTTGAGATATTGTGCTCTTTTTGATTTTCATAATTGCTCTTTCTTATAAAAAAAAACTCTGTACACAAAAAGTGTACAGAGTTTTTGTTAAGCGGTAATGCTTTAAAAGGCAACAAGGCAAAAATTACATATCGTAATCCATACCACCCATTCCGCCCATACCACCCATTCCGCCCATACCACCCATTCCGCCCATGCCACCCATTCCTGGCATTCCAGCAGGTGCGGCATCTTTTTTAGGCTTTTCAGAAATCATTGCATTTGTAGTCAGTAATAGACTTGCTACAGAGCTTGCGTTTTGAAGAGCACAGCGAGTTACTTTAACAGGATCGATAACACCGGCTTGGATTAAATCTTCGTAGTTATCTGTTAGAGCATTAAAACCAAAACTTGTATTGCTATTGGATAAAATTTTATCAACAACAACACTTGCTTCATGGCCGCCATTGCTAGCGATAATACGAACAGGTTCTTCTAGAGAACGGCGAACAAGTTCAATACCTGCTTGCTGTTCTGCATTTTCCCCTTTTAAGTTCACTAACTCTAAAGAAGCGCGGGCAAGAGCAACGCCTCCTCCTGCAATAATACCTTCAGCAACAGCTGCGCGTGTTGCATTTAGCGCGTCTTCAATGCGATCTTTCTTTTCTTTTAGTTCTACTTCTGTAGCAGCGCCTAAACGAATGACAGCAACACCACCAGCAAGTTTTGCTAGGCGCTCTTGAAGTTTTTCGCGATCGTAATCGGATGTTGTTTTTTCAATTTGGCCTCTGAGCTCAGCAACACGAGCTTTGATGTTGGCTTCAGAGCCTTTTCCACCAGTAATAACAGTGTTGTCTTTATCAACAACAACTTTATCTGCTTGTCCAAGATCTTCGATAATGGTTGTATCAAGCTTCATACCAATTTCTTCAGAAACAACAGTGCCACCAGTTAAAATAGCAAGGTCATCTAACATTGCTTTGCGGCGATCACCAAAGCCAGGTGCTTTAACTGCACAAACTTTAATTGTTCCGGAAAGTTTGTTTAATACAAGAGTCGCAAGAGCTTCTCCTTCAACATCTTCTGCAATAATAAGAAGAGGACGTCCACTACGTGCAATTCCTTCAAGAAGAGGAACCATATCTTTCATCACAGATATTTTTTTATCAAATAGAAGAATGTATGGATTTTCAAAAACAACTTCAAGGCGTTCTTGATCTGTTACCATGTAAGGAGAAAGGTATCCACGGTCAAATTGCATTCCTTCAACAACGTTAACATAAGTTTCAAGACCTTTTGCTTCTTCAACAGTAATAACACCGTCTTGTCCTACTTTTTCCATTGCTTCTGCAATCATGTTGCCAATGGTAGGATCGTTATTTGCTGAAATTGTTGCTACCTGAGCAATTTCTTTTGTGCAACTAACGGGACGAGCCACTTTTTTAAGATTCGCAACTACAGTTTGAACTGCTTTTTCAATGCCGCGTTTTAATTCTACAGGGGCATGACCAGCTGCTAGCATTTTAAAGCCTTCGCGATAAATTGCTTGAGCAAGTACAGTTGCTGTCGTTGTTCCGTCACCGGAGTCATCGTTTGTTTTAGACGCAACTTCTTTAACCATTTGTGCGCCCATGTTTTCAAACTTATCTTCAAGTTCAATTTCTTTAGCAACAGTAACGCCGTCTTTAGTGATTAGGGGAGCGCCATAGCTTTTTTCAATAAGTACGTTGCGTCCTTTTGGACCTAAAGTAACTTTTACGGCATTTGCCAGAGTATTTACACCAGAAAGAATCTTTTTTTGAGCATTTTCATTAAAAGAAATCATTTTAATAGCCATTTTATTTTTCCTTATTTTTTGATGTTTTTATGGAACTAAGCTTCAATAACGGCAAGTATTTCTTCTTCTTTGATAAGTAAAAACTCTTCCCCATCAATTTTTACTTCATTTCCACTCCATTTGCCAAATAAAACCTTATCTCCCGTTTTAATAGCAGGGATTTGACGAGAGCCATTTTCAAGTATTTTGCCATTTCCAACAGCGATAACTTTGCCTTCAACTGGTTTTTCTTTCGCATTGTCTGGGATAAGAATTCCACCAGATGTCTTTTGTTCTGCTTCTAAACGTTTTAAAAGAATTCGGTCATTAAGAGGGCGAATAGACTTATTCATAAATATCTCCTATTGAGAGGTTTGGTATTTGCCCACGAGTGGCATTAGCTATAGGCTAAACAACATTGGTGTTGTGTCAAGAGGGGCTATATTTAAGGTTTAATATTGGGGAGTTATTATGAAAGGAATTATTTTAGCTGGTGGTTCAGGGACAAGATTGTATCCATCAACAAATTGCTTAAGTAAACAGCTTATTCCCGTTTATGATAAACCAATGATTTATTATCCATTATCAACCTTGTTAATGGCAAACATAAAAGATATTTTAATTATTTCTACACCAAGAGATTTAAATTCTTTTAAAAGTTTATTAGGCGATGGTTCTCTATGGGGCATTTCCTTATCATATGAAGAACAACCTAAACCAGACGGGCTTCCTCAGGCTTTTCTCATTGGTGAGAAATTTATTCAAGATGAAAATGTTTGTTTAATTCTTGGCGATAACATTTTTCATGGAAATGGTCTAATTACGAGTCTTGAAGAATCGGCAAAAAGTTTAAAAGGATGCACTGTATTTGGATATCCTGTGAGCGATCCGGAACGCTATGGTGTTGTAAAATTTAGTAATGATCGAAAAGTAATTTCAATAGAAGAAAAACCCAAAAATCCAAAATCAAATATTGCTATAACAGGACTATATTTTTTTGATGACCGTGTTTCTAAATTTGCGAAGGAATTAAAACCTTCATCAAGAGGAGAGTTAGAAATTACCGATCTCATAAATATTTATTTACAAATGGATCAATTGTATATTGAAGAATTTGGCAGAGGTACAGCCTGGTTAGATACGGGGACTCACCGTTCCTTATTAGATGCTTCCATGTATGTTTCTGTATTAGAAGAAAGACAAGGTTTAAAAATATCTTGTCCCGAAGAAATTGCTTGGCGTAAAGGTTTTATTTCATCTGAACAGTTAGAAAAACTAGCGTTTCAATCTATTAAAAGCGGATATGGGCAGTATTTAATGAGAATTTTAAAAGAAGCTTATTGATTTAAAGCAATATTTTTAGGGATATTTATGTTAAATAATCAAAATTATTTAGTCACGGGTGCTGCTGGTTTTATTGGTAGTAACTTTGTAAGATACATGCTTGAAAAATATCAAAATATAAAAATAATTAGTTTTGATAAGTTAACTTACGCCGGAAATTTAAAAAACTTATCTGCTTTAAAAAATGATCATAACCATGAATTTGTTAAAGGAGATATTTGCGATAAAAACCTGATTGAATCTACTTTAAGAAAATATAATATAAACTATATCATTCATTTTGCTGCTGAAAGTCATGTGGATCGTTCTATCTCTGGTCCCGCCGAATTTATTCAAACGAATCTTTTTGGTACCTTTCAGTTATTAGAATCGGCAAGAAATTATTGGTTAAATGAAAAACAATGGAATGAGTTTAATTGTAGATTTCATCATATTTCTACAGATGAAGTTTATGGTACTTTATCTAAAACCGACCCTGCTTTTACTGAAAAAACAGCTTATGCTCCCAATTCGCCTTATTCAGCAACAAAAGCAGGTTCAGATCATCTTGTCCGTTCTTATTTTCATACTTATGGTCTTCCCGTAACGACATCGAATTGTTCTAACAATTATGGGCCCTATCAACATCCTGAAAAATTAATTCCAACTGTAATTCGCTCATGTTTGCAAAATAAATCCATTCCTGTTTATGGAGATGGTAGCAATATTCGAGACTGGTTATTTGTTATGGATCACTGCTCCGCTATTGATTCTATTTTATTAAATGGAAAAATAGGAGAAACATACAATGTCGGTGGAAAAACAGAATTAAGTAACATTCAATTGGTAAAACTTATTTGTGAATTATTAGACAAATTAAAACCAAATAAAATTAAATATTCAGAACTTATTTCTTTTGTAAAAGATCGCCCTGGTCATGATTGGAGATATGCAATAGATAATTCAAAAATCCAAACAGAGCTTGAATGGAGCCCTTCTTATCAAATTAAATCAGGTTTAGAAGATACTATACGGTTTTATTTATCAAATGGTTTTTGTGCTGAATAAAGAAACACAATATTCGTTCCTAAGTTTTTAAATTTTGCTTTTATGAATCCAGAATCAAAAAGTTCTGCAACAAAATGGCTACCGCTAGGAAAATTATCAAACGAGGTTTTATAAAAATAATGAGTTGATTTTAAATTAGAAAGTTTTTTTCCTAAAATGGGAATGAGTTTTGTGTAATTATTATAAATTTTTCGAATAAATTTAAAATCGGGTTTGCCATTTTCTAGAATTACAACATGCCCGCCTGGTTTTAAAACTCGGAATATTTCGCGCAGTGCAGCAGAGTGAGGTCGCAGAGGTCTCATCCCCCAGCAAACAGTTATGGTATGAAAACTATTGTTTGGATAAGGAATACTCAATGCGTTCGCTAATTTTAGCTCAATATTTTCTTGATATAAAAAGGCTTTTTTTTGTACTTTTTCTTTTGCTACTTTAAGCATTCCTTCAGAAGCATCAATGCCTGTGATATGAATGTCTGGTCTTTGTGAAATAATGCCAAGAATAACTTCGCCAGTTCCTGTTGCAATATCGAGAATTTTTGCATTTTTGGGGCTGAATTTAATAGCGGCGCGGCAAAGGAATTTTCGTAAAATACGGTGAATTCCAAGAGTGAAGGCATCGTTTGCAATATCATAGGCTGGGGCAATTGTATTGAACCCATCGACAATATTGTAGTTTTTTGAATCCATTTAAGACACTCATAAATGGTGCAATCGAGAAGACTCGAACTTCTGACCCCCACGATGTCAACGTGGTGCTCTAACCAACTGAGCTACGACTGCAGTGAAAATTCGTTTACCTAAGCAGAATAACATTGTCAATAGAAAGTGTCTAGTTTCCAAAAAACCCTTATATCATCTATAGACACATATAATTACAATGTTAATATCGTTACCTCTGTTAACTTACTTATTTTAGGAATGAAGGGATTATTGTAATGCCAAATGAATCCATTTATGATTTTGAAGCAAAAGATATTAATGGCAATGTAAAAAAATTATCTGAATTTAAGGGATCTGCCTTGTTAGTGGTAAATACGGCAAGTAAATGTGGTTTTACTCCTCAATTTGATGGTCTTGAAAAACTATTTAAAAACTATAGTAACAAAGGTTTTCAAATTTTAGGATTTCCATGTAACCAATTTGGAAGCCAAGAGCCTGGTGATGAAAATGAAATTAAAAACTTCTGCAGTTTAACTTATAATGTTACTTTTCCTATGTTTGCAAAAGTAGAAGTAAATGGAAATAATGCACATCCATTATATAAATATTTAAAGAAAAATAGCAAAGGATTTTTAGGAACTGAATTTGTTAAATGGAATTTTACCAAATTTTTAATTGGAAAAAATGGAGAAGTATTAAAACGCTATGCGCCTACAGATACTCCAGATGAAATTGCAAAAGATTTAGAAGAACTTTTGAATTAAAGTGGTGGGCCGGGAGGGACTCGAACCCCCAGATCGTCTCGTTATGAGCGAGCTGCCGTAACCATTTAGCTACCGGCCCACTTTGGTATTTGAGTGGTTAGCAAATCCGAGGGAAGAGGTCAACAGCCGAGAAGAAATCTTGCTAAGTTTCTTTAAGGTCGCTATTGTAAGAGGCGAATCGAAATCTATTCTTAGAAGGAGAACCTCTTGAGCCATATGCCTTTTTCTGGAGTCATTACAGCTATTATCACGCCATTTGAGCAAAATGGAGATATTGATTTCAAAGCCTTTGAACGATTATTAATTTCCCAAAAAAAATCAGGAATAAATGGTGTGGTCGTTCTTGGTACCACTGGTGAAAATGCAACTTTAACAGATCAAGAATCGGAAAATCTTGTAAAAAGTGCTTTGGAGCACCAAAGTGAAGATTTTCATATTTATGTTGGAACAGGAACAAATGATACAAGAACAAGTATTGAAAAGTCCATTAAATTTTCCAATTTAAAATCTCACTCAGGGAAATCTCCAAATGGAGTTATGGTTGTAACTCCTTATTATAATAAACCAAGCCAAAGTTGTTTAATAAAGCATTATAGTGAAGTTGCAAAATCTGTCAGAGGCACCCCTTTTTGTATTTATAATGTTCCTAGCAGAACAGGTATTAATTTATTACCGATTACTTTGGCTAAAATTACTCAAGAAAATGAGAATATTGTTGCTATTAAAGAAGCTGCCGGAAATGTAAATGCAATTGTTGAAATGAGAAATGCGTTAAATCAAATAAATAAACAACAGGTTCGTATTTTATCTGGAGATGATGCCACTTATGTTCCTGCTTTATTATGTGGAGCAGAAGGAGTTATATCAGTAACTTCACATATTATTCCAAAGACCTTAATTCAAATATTAGAAATGTTCAAAAAAGGTGAAATGAAAGAAGTTCAAAAACTCCATTTAGCGACATATTGTATAAATAATGGAGTTTTTGCTTTACCTAATCCTATTGGCGTTAAGTGGATGTTGTCACATTTAGGTATTTGTGGCACCACGTTAAGAGCCCCGCTTTATTCTGCTGAAGGAAATGAAGTGGATATCCTGAAGGGGATATTTGCACAGCTGCAACAAAATAACATTCAATTTTAACGTAACAACAAGGATATATATGACACTCAATAGAGTTGCTTACGAGTTAGAATCTAAAATAAAAGTGGATAAAGTTACTTTAAAAGGTCCTGGAGTATTAATTCTAACTGGGCCTTCCAGTTGTGGAAAAGGTGAGGTTGCTTCTGCTTTATCAAAAGTCATGTCTATACCACCTGAATCTCATTTATCTATGGGCGAAATTTTAAGAAAGACATTTCAACGCGCTAAGAATGAAAAAAGTTATGCAAAATTGCTTTCTGATAACTATAAAATTTCATCAAATTCAAATATTTTTGATTGTATTGATTCTACAGATGAACTTTCTAAAAAAGTATTAAATTATATTCCAGAAATGCAAGCCTATTTTAAAAGACAGGATATGGATAAATTCACCAGTCAGCTTGATTGGCTTGAATTTTGTACGATGAATGGATTGCTTGTTCCAAATAGATGGACTCAAGATTTTATTGCTGCTCATATAGAACATTCACCAGAGTTTAAAACGCATCCATTTATTTTAGATGGTTACCCAAGAACAGTAAAAGCAGCACAACATTTAATTGGTTTTTTAAGGCGTTTTAATATTCCAGTCATAAAAGTTCTTCATTTGAGTATAAGTAAACAAGAAATGCTTTCTCGTGCAACAAAAAGAGGAAGAGCCGATGATGATGAAACTTCATTATTAAGTAGGTATCAATTTTACATAGAGAATGTTCACCCTAGTGTTGATTATTTAAAAACAGAATTGGGTTCCGATGCTATTGCTTTAATAGACGCGCATCAACCTGTTTATAAACAAATTGGTGATGAAAAAATATTTGATTTAGAGAAATCTATATTAAATGTAGTAGCATCCTCTTTGAGAAATTTAGGTGTATCTAGAATGACAGTGAAAGATCTTTTAGATCAATTAACTGGTTCTCATAAATGCTAAACAAACTTAATATTTAAATTGATTTGAAATTTTAAGCATATAAATCTTATTTTTTAAAAATTGGGAATCTAATATTACTTTGTAACTTTATTTAATGGTAATCTATTAAAATTATTATTTATAAAAATTTGCTAAATCTAAAAAGTAATGATATTTCAATATTGTTTTTTCGTTCATTCAAAGAATGATTTATAAACCTATATTTGATTAAAAAATTAAACTTATTTATTAATAAACTTAGACTTTTTATCTATTGAATAAAAAATCTTAAGATTTTTTATATCAAATAAAAATTAAATATTTTGGAGTTCGTGCTCAAATGCTTTCCGACTTTTCAAGTAAAGATAAAATTATAATTCCTAACTTACAAAATAGAGATCAGTTATTCCAAGTTTTAGAAAAACAATGGATTGAAATTCAAAATGGAATAGATTATTCCTACGTACTAATCAAAAATTCTATATTTCAATTAAATGAAATTAAAAAAATAGCAAAGTCTCTCTTTGAAAATTCAAGTTTTAATTGGAAAATTCATTATCTTATTAATGAAAATAAAAATCAAATTGAAATTTTTTCTTTTTTAAATCATAACGACGGTTATTTAAATAATTTGAAAAAAGATTATAATTATTATTTAAATTCACTTAATAATAATTTATACATTAAAGAAACTATCTCTAGCGAAATTAATAGTATAGAAAATCAATGTTTTTCTGCCCCAAGGTTTATTTCTTATCAAAATAATTCAATAGTTAGCGATGCTCAGACTAGGAAATATGATAGAGATTTATTTGAATCAAAAATTGATGTAAATTCATATAATTTTTTTGAATCTGTACATCCAGCATATGCTTACCAAATGCTAAGAATATATCATTTTTTAGAAAAAAATAATATTAATACTTCTCATTTTATAGACATTGGTGCAGGGCCTGGTGCTGCTTTACAAATGTTAATTGAACTTTTACCATCCTATTCTAAAATTGATGTCATTGAGCCAAGCCCTACAGCTTTTGCATATTTAAAAGAAAGATTTAAAAATAATTCATTTATAAATCCCATTCAAAAAGGATTTTTTGATTATCATCCAGATGAGCCTTGTAAACTTGCGGTATCTGTTGGTTCATCACACCACTTTAATACCTATTTTTTATTTCAGCATGCTAGAAAAATTTTAAGTAAAGATGCTTATTTAATTATTTCGGATGAATTTATTAGTCCTTTTTCAAATAGAAGAGAAAGAACAAAAAATATTATTTCTCATCACATAAGTTATATTTTTGATTTAATTAAATTAGGCAATCAAGATAATGAATTTGTCTCTTCTTGTAATGATGATGAAATTGAGTTATTAAGAGTTTCACATTCTATTTATCCTAGAATTAAATTAGAAATTTTAGCTGGTAATATAGAAAATGCGGAAGGAATGTGTAGAGATCTTTTAGAAAGAATAAGCATAATTATAGATAATAATCTTAATATATCGAATTCATTTTTATCTTATTATCGTTTGTCCTTTTTAGAACTTCAGGCGTTGGTTGCTGGCATTGACTACGATGTAGAATGTAAAACTTATGTTAAGAATTTAATTAAAATGGCAGAGTCGCAAGGTTTTTCTTTGGAGCATCATGAAAAAATTTATACGACTACTTCTGGTGGAAATTTTAGTTCGGGGACACATTTAGTTTGTTTTAAAAAAATATAGGAAATAGGATGACTCCATTATGAATAATTCAGAGCTTGAATTGAGTCCCTTTAAAGCTGCATTTAAAGATAGTATTCCAGCGTTAACAGGCTATATTCCGATTGGGCTTTCTTTTGGTATTGTTTGCCAAAAGTTAGCTTATCCTTGGTTTATTGCTCCTTTAATTAGTCTTTTTGTATATGCTGGAGCTTCTCAGTTTATATTAGTCAGTTTATTATTAGCTCATAGTTCATTTTGGAGTATTGTTTATTTAACCTCCATTGTTAATTTAAGACATATTTTTTATGGATTTTCCTTTTTAGATAAATTCAAAGGCCATCCCTATAGCAGACTATATATGATCTCGGCTTTAACGGATGAGTCTTATGCTTTGCTTGCAACGAATCCAAAATCTTATAATAACCAATATAGTTTTTATGTTTCTTTTTTATGCCATTTTTATTGGGTTTTTGGAACAATTATAGGCGTTTTTTCATATCAATTTTTAGCAGGTTATAATACCGAATTTTTAGTATATGCTTTAACAGCTTTATTTTTAATAATGGCCATAGATGGTGTTTTATCTTCAAAATATTTTACACCTGTAATTAGTGGGATAGTCTGTTATTTTATTTCTTTTTTCCTTTTTAAAAAGAACCTTTTAATAGCCGTGTTTCTTTATTTTATAACGATGTTTATTTTTGAATGGTATAAATCTTATGGAAAAAAACATGTCATTAACTGAACTTTTAATTCTTGTTGGTGTAATTACTATAATTACTTTTTTATTTAGATTTACACCGTTTATTTTGCCAAAAAACGTAATTCAGAGTCCCCTTGTCTTAAATTTTGGAAAAAAACTTCCCTCCGGAATTATGATCATTTTATTTTTGTATTCTACTGGATTGTCTGAAGAGCATGTAAATCAAAAATTTATAACAGCTAGTTTTTTAGCCGCTATTCCTGTTACATTAATTTATGTTTGGAAAAAAAATGCTGTTTTTTCCATTTTATCTGGTGTGATCTTTTTTTATATTTTTTTAATATAACGAAAGCGAAATTCCACTTGTAGATTGAATCCAGTTTACATAATTTCCAACCGTAGTATAAACTCCATATCCATCTGAGCAAGACGCATATTTTGAAGTATCAAAAGAATAGGGCGGAGAAGTTGTTTTGGGATGTGGGGAAAGCAAAGAATTTGATCCCTGAGTTAATGCAGCTAAAACATAATTGTCAGTAGTACCTCTTTGAACATATACTGGTCCTCCGGAATCCCCTTCACATGTTCCTTTACCAGAATTAGGTCCAATGACGGTTAAAAAATTTTGAAAGGCGTTTGAAAAAGTCTGTCTATTAAAGGAATCAATGGCGCCATCTGGAATTGTGTCTGAATATTTATCAGATTCTGATATTACCATATTTTTATATCCTGAATTTGATCCGTTATCACTATTATCTCCAAAACCAAGCATCCATTTTTTTTCTGTTGTCGACAAGGTTTGTGGATTCGATAATATGGAAACAGGATTGTAGCCACTTTTTATTGTGCCATTTATTTTAACCCAAGTGATATCATTTAAAACACAATTGTAAGAATTATCTGCGGAACAAGGTCTATAATTAGGCGGCCTTTGCCAGCAACTTATTTCAGATGAATTTGAAGAAGTGGCGGGAGAATAGGAGTTTGAAAATACAACCTTTCCAGGAGAAATATTATTCTCTTCAACATTATCAAAACAATGTCCTGCTGTTAAAATTAAATTGCTTGCGACAATGGTTCCGGAGCATAAAACAGTTTTAGATGAATTAATATAAAGTAAAATAGCGACTGTATTATTTCCTGTTGGCACCGTGCTTCCATTTGCAGGATCTCCGCCTATAATCATTTCAGAAATATTCGCATTTTTACTCATATTACATTGAGCAGGTCCTGAATAGGACTTAAAAGAATTGCTATTATTTTCTGATTTATTGCAAGAAAATGAAGAAATAATAAGTAAACTACTAAAAAAAAATTTTATTCCAAATTTCATATGAGATCCTCAGAATTTATAATATTCCGATTATATCCTTAATAATGTATGTTTGCATTTTATTTAATTTATTTATTATTATCCCAAATGCCACCTAAAGAAGCTATTATATTTACCGTATTTATTACTCTTTTTCCATTTGTATTATTTAAAGTTTTTTGTAAATTATATAAAGTTATTTGTAAATTATATAAAGTTATTTGTAAATTATATAAAGTTATTTGTGCGTTTAATAAATCAGAATATGTTTTTGTACCTATCTCATAACCTTGATTGATAAGTTTTTCTGTTAATTTAGAATTATTGGCTGCATTTATTTGGAAGTCTTCTTCTGTTTTGTAATGTTTATATGCGGCAAGGTTATCTTCCAAATTTTGAAAGGCAACAAGAACAGTTTGTTTATATTGAGCAGCGATAGCTTGATAATTTGCTTTTGCAGCTTTGATTTTTTGTTCCCTTAAGCCACCATCAAAAATAGTTTCGGTAAGTGATGCTCCTAAAGTCCAAAATAATGCAGGAAAAGAAAATAAGTCTATGTAAGATGTTTTTGAATAACCAGAACTTGCTGATAAATTTAAATTAGGAAAATACGCTGAAACAGCTACTCCAATTTGAGCATTTGCTTGAGCAACGAGTCTTTCTGCTTGAGCAATATCTGGGCGCCTTTCCATTAATCTTGAAGGAAGTAACAAAGGAATAGGGGGAGCTGTTAACTTTGCTAATTTTATTTCTAAAGAAAATTGTGCAGGTACTTTTCCTAATAAAGTAGCAATAGCATGTTCGTATTGAGCCCTTAAAATTTTGTTATCCACAGCTTGGGCATGAGCTTGTTCTAACTGTGTTGCGATTAAATTATAATCCGTTAAGGAAACTGTCCCTGCGCCTTTTTGTAGCTCTAAAATTTCTAAAAGTTTTTTGTTATTTTCTAAGATATCCTCTAAAATTTTTTGATCGTTATCTACCATTCTTAGTTGAAAATAATATTGAGCTAAAAATGCTTGAGCTGTTAACTTTATATTTTCGAGTTGTGCAGCACTAGCTTGAACACTCGCTTTATTTGCTTCCACCGTCCTTCTTGTGTTTCCCCATAAATCGGGAATCCAAGATGCATTTAAGGATGTATTATAATTTGTTGATTCTGTAGCAGAAAAAGAAGAAGTTGCACTTTGTCTTTGTCTTGTTACTCCTCCAGTCGCATTTATTGTCGGCAAATAATTTGATTCTGCTTGACCTAATAAGGCTTGTGCCTGTTCATATTGCGCTAAAGAGGAAGCAATATTTTGGTTAGAAATTTCTATTTGTTCTTCAAGGTTATTTAAGATAGGATCATCAAATATCGTCCACCATTTTCCTTTTTTAGTATCATCATTTGGTTCTGCAAATTTCCATTTTTCGTTTATTGTTTCTTTATAATTTTCAGGAAGTTCAATTGAAATTGGATTGTAGTCAGGTCCAACAGCGCATGAAAATACGGAAAATGAAATTAGAAATAAAAAAATATTAAATTTTAGGTTTAGGTTGTTGGTAGGTAGAGACATGACTTTTATTTCCTTTCAAATAAAGTAATTCATTGCCATGAAACCCCTGCAGAACCGGACTTGTAGTTTTCCCACATCCGGCTCCCAGAGATGATATTCATT
>NZ_JBIPMD010000136.1:0-8730 GCF_044369315.1 Silvanigrella sp. | reverse complement strand
CTCTGACAATTTTAAAAGTCTATTTTCCATCTCCATTTAAATCTCCTCCTCAAAAGGAGATTTAATTCTGGATTTATGCTTTGTAAAAATCACTTATTGGGAGGACACTTTTTAAATGAAATTTTGAAATTGAAAATTTATATTTCGTGTTTATTTATAGCACAGCTTTTTCCTTATTTTTAGGCAATTTTAAAACAAATGCATTTATCACAAAGATATTATTGTATAAATAAAAAAATTTTGATAAAAAAATGAAAATAAATTAAACAATATTTCATATTTTTTAGCAATTTGAATTTACTGTTAAAAATACAAAAAATGATTACCAAAAATATCATATATTATTTTTTAGATATTTTTATTATTAATTATAATAAAAAATGTAAATTTATTTGTTATTTATAGACAATTTTTTTGACAACTTATTGTTAAATCGTATATAGAAACAAAATTGCAAATATACTCATCTTTTAATTTGCAATTTCAGCAATTTATATCTTTTGCTTTAAGTATTTTGTTTTTTTTAGGAGAAAAATACATGACATTTCAAAAATCTTTAAAACTCACTGCACTTGGCTTGGGTATAGCGAGCGTTGCATTGACAGGTTGTAATAAAGATAAATCCAATGATGGAACTAATGGTTCTAATGGAATAAATGGAAAAGATGGATCAGTAACAACTCCAACTACAGTACAAGATCAAAATGGAAATGATGTAAAAAATGTAGCCGGACAAACACTTACATTACCAAAATGTGAACAAGCTGGTACAAAATGTTTTGTTAGATCAAAAACAACAGATAAATTTGGAAATACTGTAGAAACTTTACAAGAATTTGATTTAACTAAAGATAAAGTTAAAATTGTACTTCCTTCTGGTAATGCAATACCATCAAACGCATGTGTAAGTTACAATGTTCTTGTTACAGATCCTTTAGATGCTACTAAGTGGACTGATATCACTTCTTTTTATACTTCAAAAAATGGGCAACATAATGGTGATATTCAAGTAGAACTAGATGAAGCTTCTAAAAAAGATTTCATTCTTGATGGCTGACAGATTTGTGCTAAAAGCTTCTTAAAAATTAATGAAACTGATGAAGATAAAATCTCTAATCTCACAAATAAAACTCCAACACGTGTATTTTCTAATGGTTCTCAAGAAGGTCTAAACAATAAAGTAACATTAAATGTAAGAATAGGATCATTATCAAATCCGAATCGTGTTTCTGCTTCACAAACATTGGATGTTGTTGTAGCTCATGTAAGTGTAAGGCAAGATGGTGTTCAAAGAACCCATTTAATTCCTGCCGGCTTAAAATCTAATTCATTTAAAATATTTGG
The DNA here is from genome assembly GCF_044369315.1 of Silvanigrella sp. Lineage (NCBI taxonomy): Bacteria > Pseudomonadati > Bdellovibrionota > Oligoflexia > Silvanigrellales > Silvanigrellaceae > Silvanigrella > Silvanigrella sp. Next base: position 7,386 of record NZ_JBIPMD010000136.1, on the reverse strand, counting down.
TGTTCTTACTGGTCGTAGCAATTCCGAAGTAGAGTTAAGAAACAATGGCGACATTGAATTAACAGACTCTCTTGCAGAAGTTGAATTATTTGATGCACATAAAAAGAAAATTAGCGTAAGTTACGATGCTGTTCAGCGTGGTTGGGTTATTGATTCCTCTGGTATTGCAGTAAGTCGTGAATTTAAAGAATACCAAGTATCTGTAAAAATTAAACCAAATGTAGCAAATAAAGAAATTGAATTACCAGCATATACTCAAGAAGTTTTAATAAAAGTAATTCCATCTGTTCCTATGAGCTATAAAATTGTTAAATTAAATACAAATGTATTTGGTAGACAAGAATTTGATATTTTAGCAGCATATTCAGATAAACCGGCTGATTTTAAATCTATCTTTGATAGCAACCATAATAATGGCACATTTGATGTTGAATATACTTTAATTGACTTAAATAATAAAAATACACAAGCCCACAATTTTAGCATTGTAACATCAAAAGAAGCAAATTCTAGCACAGGATTATTTGTTAAGAATAAATTAACAGATAAAATTGCTGGTAATTTAAATTCAGCTTCTTCTAAGCGCTATATTGATGTTGGAAATACTCCATTTTTCTCAAATGAAAATAACAATTTTTATGAACTTGCAGTTAAGGTTAAATTTATCCCAAATTATTTAGATGGAAATGATTACAAAGATCTTTCTGCTCATCAAATTGCTAAAATTAAGTTAGAAAGTGCTGAGTATAAAAAAAACTAAAGATATTTTAGATACGCTATATACAAATGATTTAATTGATAAGCAATATTTTGTAGTTTCTAAAACACAACCAGTATTAAAACAAACATTTAGAAGTTATGAAACAGATGGATATAAAGCACTTCTTAAAGTGAAAGCTTCAAGCGAAAATGCTAAAACTATATCCTTGCCTCAAGGTGGTCACGCATATGATGCCGTTAAGCTTAATTTGTGTTCAAGGGCTCTTACAGAATTGTATGTTGGTGAAGTTAAAGTTGATGGATACAATAACAATGCTAAAATAGCAGAGTTAATTGCAAATAATACAAACTTTAACCTATTCTCTGACTTTAAAGACAGAAAAAACGAATCTATTGCGAACCGTAATGTAATTTGTGCATCAAATAAGGGTAGTGGTTCAGTAAGCTTTAAATCTACTTTCCAAAACCTTGAATCTAATGAGCTAAAAGTAGAAGCAATTCCTGCTGTTGATACTCCTGTTGTCGTAATGAGATACGAAGGGGACACTGTAGGCACTGTAAAATCAGGTGATTTCAAGTTTGTAAACACAAAAGAAAAATCTATCGTTCTATATTTCTTAAAGAGTAATGGTGAATTTGGAACTAAAGTTGATAATGCTATTGCAACAGCTATTAATCCAACAGTAGTTGTTTTAGGCAATAATCAAGTAAATAATAATCACAATAAATCCCCAATTACTTTAAGAATTGAGCAAAGTAAACCTGAAAATCTTAAACTTGTTTTAGAAAGCCCTATGGGTGATAATAGTTCAGTTAATTATTTCTCTTCTTCTATGCAAGCTCAAAGAGCTTCATTTAATACTGGCGTTTCTTCAGTTGTAACTCCTGAAGCTATGAAATCAACATACTTTGGTCATATGAATCATTTATTATTAGGTTCAACAATATTAACTTCTGAAGTTAGTTTTGAAAATTATAAAGAAATTTATAATTATAATGAAGGTTGGGATTCAAATGCTCATATCTCTACTGAAGATTTATCAAAACTTCAATTAGATTTATCTTCAGCTCAAAATGATTATAATACTAAAAAGGGTTTAAGTGACGCTGAAAAAACAAAATATGACAATTTGGTTAGAGCAGTAGATAGTGATGCTGCTATTCTACCTGAAAATAAACAAGTAGAAAAAGATAAGATATCTAAAGAAGATTATAATAAGGCTTTAGCAGAAACAAATAAGGCTGAAAATACTCTTAATGCGATTAAAGAGAAAATTAATAAAATCAATGAAAAAATGGCTGGACAATCTGTTTAAGAATTAACAAAAACAGATTATTATATGTTTTCTTATTATCCTTAATTCCAGATACCCATTCCTAAATGGGTATCTGCTTCATAGTCAGTCTAAACAGACGTGTTTAGACTGATATATTGTATTTAATACATTTAAATTTCTCTCAATTTAAATTAAATAAATAATATCAAATTCTTAAAAAATAACCCTAAAAAATATATAATAATTATAGATATTTGAAATATAATAAAATAATTTGCAAAAAAATTGCTTTAAATATAATCAATTTATTAAAAAGTATAATTTTTAGATAATTTCATAAAAATTTAATGAAATTGTCATTTTAAAATATGAATAAGGCAAAATAAAATAAAAATTAAATAAATAAGAATTAATAAAAATTATTTAATAAATATTTAAAGCATATTGTATTCTTATTTTAAAAGGAAATATTTATACAATTAATGTCTAATATGTTTCAATGGAGATAGGTTAATTCATTAAAAACAAAAATTTGTGTTTATATTATATAAATAAGTTGTTGTTCTATTAGGGTTATTTTAATTTAAGGTTAAATAAATAATTAATTAAATGAATTTGTTATTTTATTATTTAAATTAATTTAAATTTTAATTTATGAAAAATATAAAACTTGGCTAGTTAGTTAATTCATAATAAAGATTTCCAAAGAAATTTTTAATCATTACCAATTGAAATCATAACATTTTAATAGATTTTAATTAAATTTAAAAATAAACGCATTTCATCGCATTATTAAATTTTTATTAAAATTTTGACATTTACAAATTCTGTGATCTATAGTTTCAAAATTGCAGATAAAACATTGTTGTTAATTTGCAATTACAATAATTACCTGTGTTTTATTTCAAATTTTATTCTTTTTTATGGAGAAAATTTAATGACAATGAAGAGTTCTTTAAAACTTACTGCTGTGAGTGTTGGCGTTGCAACTTTGGCTTTTACTGCATGTAACAATAAATCTAATGACGGAAAAGCTGCTGAAGCTGCAAATTCAAATGAAAAACAAAATACTAAAAAAACAGCACTTGAAATTTCTTTTGGTGGCAGCATTCCATTAGGCGGATGTACAACTTATTCTCTTTCTTATACGGATGCTGAAGGTAATAAACAAGCATTAGCGACAAGCAATGTAAATAATGATAAAAATTTAAGCATTGATTTAACTGCAGAATCAAAAACAATGTTTAAATTAGATACAAGCAAAAATACTATTTGTGCTGTAACTACAGAATCAGGTACAATTGGTGAAGAAGATTACCAAACAAAGCCTAAGGAAAATGCTGAAGCTACTTTAATTGCAAATTATAAAGATTTATCAACTGTAAACAATGTTTCAGTTAAAAATTCAATATTGAAAGAGATTGCTCTTAAACTATTTAATTCTGAAACTTCGACATACTCAGATTTTAGATCACTTGATATTCCAGTAGGTTTGAAATCAACTGATTCTCTAAATATTCATATTCAAGCTCAAGCAATCGATAATAGCGTAACTGATAGTATCTCTGACGAAGCTTACTCAATTGAATTTTTTGATAGTGATAATAAAAAAGTAGACTATTTTACTTACAATCCTAAAACAAAAGGTTATGTTTTCGATTCTGCTCAATTTAAAAAAGTAGACTTAAGCAAATCAAGTGAGCTTAAGTTTAAAGTTAAAGTTGTTCAAAAAAATTCTATGAACACAAAAGCATCTGAGCAAGAAATTAATGTTAATTTATTAAATCCTATTGTAACTGAAATTAAGTCACAAAATATTCAACCAAATTATCAGATTAAAACAACAAATGAATTTAACTTTGTTGCTGTTTATTCCGATGGTTCTGAACAACCATTATTTAATCGTGATAAAAATACATTAATATATTCAGCAAATTCTGATATATTCAAAAATATAAAAACTGAATTAAAGCTTAATAATGAAGAATTACCAGAAGATAAAATTATTTTTACAGCTAATTCAAATAAATTTGTTATTGGTGATGATACTAATCTAATTTCATCTAAAGCGAATAAAAATCATCTAACATTAAATGTAAGTTTCAAATTAAATATTAATGAAGCTGCAAAGCCCTTTTATGAGAAATTTACTATTAATGCTAATCAAATTGAATATACATTTGATAATGTTATGGTGATTGGTAACACAGCTCCAAAATTAACATTAGCTTTCTTAGAGTTAGCTGATGTTTCTGGGGCAATTAGTTATCAAAATGTATTAAAAGTTAACAATAAAAAAGTTGCGAAAGGTGCAACTGAATATGTTAATGGCGATTCAACAGATAGTTTAGCTTTAAAGTGTGTTAAAGCTGTAGCTTCTTTAAGACTATCTGATTCAGATTCTACAACAATTGTAGATAATGTTAATTATGTTTATACAATTCCACAATCTGTTACAGATAAGTTTTCTTATAATGCTTCAACAAAAGTATTTTGTGCTAAGAAAAATGCAGATTTAACAGACAAAGTAACTATTTTTGCTCAATATAATGGCTTGAAATCTAATAATGAATTAGAATTAGGAGTTGATAAAGCAATTAAAACAAATGCGATTACAATTGCTACTAAATCTGGTAAAAAAGAATTTATATTCGATGGTAAAGTGAATGAAGTAACATTAGTTCCATTTGAGACTCTTAGTGACGACACTTTAGGGGCAGAAATCTTAAGTACAGAAGTTACAGATAAACTTACATATTCTGCTGTAGATCCTGCTAAAGTTACTCCTTTTGTAGTTAATGGAAATAAAGTTAAATTATCTTCAATAGTAGGATATGAAGGACAAGATAACTTGTTTAAATTTATTTCTTCTACTGATGCAACACTAAATGCTAAATTAACAGGATCTGTTTACGTAAAAGTTGCAGCAAAAAAATAAAAATTAATTTCAACTTTTATTTTGCAAGAAACGTCTAGAATTTTATTCTAGGCTTTTTTATTTTTTATCAAACTCAAATAAAAATATTCGTTTTACTTTTTTTTATCACCCATAAAAGCTTTAAAAAAGACTTTAAATACGCTATACTCCTTATAAAAGTCTTAAAGGAGTATTTTATGGTATCTACTTTTACCCCTGACGAGCTTGAATCACTTATTGGGGGAAATGTTAAATCTCTAAGATTGTTAAAAAACTTAGACAGGGTGAGTCTTTGTGAACAAGCTGGTATTAGTTTAAATGCCTTAAAAAATCTTGAAAATGGCCAAGGTACAAATTTAATGACATTAATCCGGGCATTAAAGGCTTTGGGGAATGAAGACTGGGTAAATGCAATTTCGCCAAAAGTAACAATCAATCCTTTGCATATGGTTCGAAATAAACCCATTCGGCAAAGAGCAAGCCGCAAAGTTAAATTGGGGAATTCAAAAAATGAACCCAAATAAAAATTCTCAAACAAAAAAAATGAAATACAAAAAAGTAAATTTAATTAAAGTTTATATTTGGAATAAATATGTAGGTGCTGTTGCTTTTGATCCTTCTTTAAATTTTTATGTTTTTGCTTATGATAAAATGTTTAGCATAAATAAAATAGAACTTTCTCCATTGCATATGACTGTAAATGAGACAGAACAGCCCTATGTTTTTACAAATTTGCCAGTAGAAACATTTAAAAGATTACCTGCTTTGTTATCCGACTCATTACCCGATGACTTTGGAAATGCTTTGATAGATCGTTACATGGCGGAAAAAGGAATTCCGAAATCACAAATTTCACCGTTGGATCGTCTCGCTTATATGGGTAACCGCGCTATGGGTGCCTTGGAGTTTAAACCTGCTTTTTATTCTGCAAAACAGAAACCCACTATTTTAGAAATAAACAATCTTGTTACGGAAGCGAGAAATGCGGTGAAAGGTAACATTCAAAATGAAGATGAATCTCAAGCAGCATTAAGAAGTATTATAGAAGTAGGGACAACTGCTGGCGGTGCAAGAGCAAAAGCCGTAATTGCTTGGAATCCGGTTACGAATGAAATTCGCTCAGGGCAAGTTGAGGCCACAAATGAGTTTGAGTATTGGTTACTCAAGTTTGATGGCATGGGGCAAGACAAAGAACTTGGTGCCACCCAAGACTATGGCAGAATAGAATATGCATATTATTTAATGGCAACTCATGCCAAAATTCAAATGTCGGAGTGTCGTCTCTTGCATGAAAATAACCGTTCTCATTTTATGACCAAAAGGTTTGATCGAGAAAAAGGAAACATAAAACATCATATTCAAACCTTATGCGCAATGGATCATATTGACTACAAAAAAAAAATCAACCAATAGTTATGAACAATATTTTTTAGTAATTAGGCAATTATCTTTAGGGCATCATACTGAGATCGAAGCTTTTCGGCGAATGATTTTTAATATTATGGCAAAAAACTGTGATGATCATTCTAAAAATTTTTCATTTATATTAAAACAAAATAGTGCTTGGGAGTTAGCCCCCGCTTACGATGTTACGTTTGCTCATAATCCAAATGGAGAATGGACAAATCAGCATTTAATGTCCGTGAATGGAAAATATAAAGATTTTTTATTGTCCGATGTTTTAACGATTGCAGATCGATATGGAATTGGAGAAGCAAAAACTGTTATTGATGAAGTAACAGAATCAATTCATCAATGGCCGCAGTTTGCAAAACTAGCTCACGTCGGAAAAAAAGAGATGGATCATATTCAAAAACATCATTTATTTTTAAAGTAACTGTTTATTTATATTTGTAAAAATTTAACCTGTTCAGTTTCTGGTCACCTCCTTTTTTCTTTAAAATTTTTTGTTACTCAAACCTTTGGCAAATAATCAAGAGGTTTATTTGTTTTTTATAAGGATGTTGAGTTGGAAAATTTGCAATTGTTAGATGTTAAAAATGATTATTTATTTAAACGCATATTTGGAGAAGACGAAGAAATATTTATTGATTTTGCGAATAGTATTTTAAATTACCCAGAGGAAAGAAAAATTAAGTCTGTCACTTTTTTAAATAATGAAGTGAATAAAGACAGTGAGTTTGATAAAGAATCTCGGTTTGACGTAATTGCTCAATTAAATGATGGCTCGTTTGTGAATTTAGAAATGCAAATGCGGAATACGGGTGAGTATGAAAAACGTTGTTTGTACTATTGGGCAAAACTTTATGAAAAACAATTAGGCAAAGGAGAACCTTATCGTGTACTTTCTCCTTCCATTTGTATTCATGTTTTAAACTTCAATTTTTTTAAAGAAAAAGAAGAATTTATGGTGCGCCAAGATAAGTGCGTAAGAACCAGTGAGTGCGAATCTCACCCACGTAAAGATTAGCCATCAGCGTGGAAGTAAGCAGTGCGATTAATAAGGTAACA
>NZ_JBIPMD010000348.1:0-2573 GCF_044369315.1 Silvanigrella sp. | reverse complement strand
ATGAATATCATCTCTGGGAGCCGGATGTGGGAAAACTACAAGTCCGGTTCTGCAGGGGTTTCATGGCAATGAATTACTCTTTATTTGAAAGGAAATAAAAGTCATGTCTCTACCTACCATAGAATTGTCAAATGCATATTTAAGTAATAAAATAATAGAAGTTTATGTTTTTGAGTTTCTAAAGTAACAGATTAAAAGTAAAGACGCTATATAAATGCACAAATTCAAATTCCATAACTTCCCAAAAGAAATCATAGGCGAAGCAGTTCGAATGTATTTGAGAACTAACTTAAGTTTTCGAGAAGTGAAAGAGTATTTTTTTGAAAAGGGGATCCAAATATGCCATGAAATCATCCGTCTTTGGGCGAACTTTTATGGGCATAGATATGCTTCTGAAATCAAGAAAAGAATGATTTATAAAACAAGACGGTACCATATCGATGAAGTTTTTTAAAGATACAAGAAGAACTTTACTATGCATTCCGAGCAGTTGATGAAAATGGGAATGAACTTGAGACGTTAGTACAAAAGAGAAAAGATAGGAAAGCAGCGAGAAAATTCACACAGACCTCTTCGGAAACGAGAGAAAGGCTTGCAGCGCTTCAAGTCTCATAGACATGCACAAATGTTTTTAACTTCATATATGAAGATAAGAGGTTTCTTTTGTCCTAGGCAACACTTATTATCTGCTGAAGGATATCGTAAAATCATGCAGGATCGTTTTGATATTTGGAATAAAATCACAAATAAAATAATTTTTGCTTGATCACAAAGAAAAAAAATGTCTAAAGCTGTTTTTCCTTTTATTTTCTGTCTGTTACACGTGCATTTGACAATTCTAAAATCTATCATCCATAATGATTCCTCAAAAGAATAAAATATTTATCCACACAGCATTGATAACGAACACGATTTTTTATTTTTTGTCTATAAAACATTTATTTTTTTTAATTTGACAAAAAAGAGGAAGCACTTTAAATATCCCAAAAATGTGTTCAAATTTTAAACATATTTTAAATCAGGTTTCATTTTTAATTTTTATTTTCCTAGCAAAAGCTTGTTTAAATCGAAATATGTTATGATCTGATATCTAATTTAAAACTCTTGTTTTATAGATAACTTGATTCATATGTAAAGGAATACTTCATGATTGGATTTTTAAGAGGAATCTTGATAGAAAAAAACCCTGAGAATATTGTCATAGATGTAGGCGGTGTTGGCTATGAAATTGAAGTTCCCGCAACCACATTATGCCAATTGCCAACTCTTTTAAATGAGGTTCAATTAAGTATTTTAACTCATGTACGTGAAGACGCCATTCGATTATTTGGTTTTTCATCTTCCTTTGACAAAAAAGTATTTCAAGAATTAATTCAGGTTTCCGGTGTAGGACCGAAAGCAGCATTAGCATTATTAGGACCTGTAGATGGTTATGATTTATGTGAAATTATTACAACTGCTCAAATAACGAAACTAACTTCAATTCCTGGAGTGGGTCCTAAGACTGCGGAAAGACTTGTACTAGAGTTAAAAGATAAATTACAAAAGAAATTAGCACGAAAACGTGATGATATCGAAATTCAAAAAACAAAAGTTTCTGAAAATATGGCAGGATCTATTTTAAATAGCAATAAAGCATCTCAAAAAATTGAACAAAAACTCATTAGAAAACAAATTGTAGAAGATTTAAAAAGTGCGTTATTTCATTTAGGATATAAAGATAAACAATATTTTGAAGTTGTAAATAGCGTTGAACAACGTATGCAACTTGGAGAAAATATTTCTTTTGAAATTGCATTAAAAGAATCACTTTCAAAACTTTCTGAAAGAATGATCTTAAAACATTAAGGTTACAAAATATGGATACCAGTATACATACCAAATTTGATAATTCAATCATTTTACCCGAATTAGCAAATGATACAATAGAACCACATTTAAATTTAAGACCAAAAAATTTTGATGAATATCCCGGTCAAGAAAGAGTTTGTGAAAATTTAAAAGTCTATACTCAAGCTGCAAAGTTGCGTGGAAAAATGTTAGATCATTGTTTATTTCATGGACCTCCAGGTTTAGGAAAAACAACATTAGCTGGTATTGTTGCAGAAACAATGGGCTATCAAATTAAAGTAACATCAGGTCCTGTTATTGAACGAGCTGCAGATCTAATGGTTATTCTTGCAAGCATTGAATCAAAAAAAATCTTATTTATTGATGAAATTCATAGATTACCATCTAATGTTGAAGAAATATTATATTCTGCCATGGAAGATATGAGATTAGATATTTTAATTGGACAAGGACCTACAGCACGAACGGTAAAATTTTATTTACCTCCATTTTGCATCATAGGTGCAACAACAAAAGCTGGTGCGATTTCTGCCCCATTAAGAGATCGATTTGGTATTCAAGAACATCTTGATTTCTATTCTCCTGAATCCTTAAGTGAGTAGGTAGAAGCACAGTGTTGCCACTGTGCAACCCCATTAGAACCGTACTTGCCCAATTAAGGCATACGGCTCCTTCACTAGCACCGCTTATAAGCGCTCGAGTTAAAGATAAGGCTATGCCGA
>NZ_JBIPMD010000135.1:0-8770 GCF_044369315.1 Silvanigrella sp. | reverse complement strand
ACAAAACCCAAAAGATTGGTTGCCTTGGAATTATCTCGATACCATCAACAAAATCAAAAACCACTCTCTATAAAAAATTTACTAGCATTCATTTTGTTTGTAAAATGCACTTATTGGTAGGACACGCGGCAATAGATAACGGAAATAGAGTAGTCATAGGCACAGCCTTAGCAGATATTAAAGGAAATCACGTTTCCGTTAATGGTTTTGATGTAAAAGTGGATGATGGGGACTTTAATCATGGAGGTCTTTGGGCTTGTAAGCAACCAGGAGATCATACAAATTACTGTCCAGAAAAACCAGAGGCAGGCCATGAAGTTGTTGTCATTGGATATGATGATGGTCAAAAATTATTAAAAATTAGAAATTCTTGGAGCTCAGACGCAGGTGACAGTGGAAACTTTTATATGACTTATGCTTTCTTTAATGCAATGGCTATGGACCAAACCGTTATAAAATAAAATTATTATTTAAAATTTTGAATTAATCTTTTTAATGCGAGCCGTGAGTGAATCATAGGCTCTGCATTTTCTTTATCCCAAATAGAACCTTCTTTAAAATTTAAATTACTTTCTGGTAAAGGAACAAATCCACTTTGCCAAAACCAATTTAAACGACTTCTTGGATTACCAAGCAATTCAGCGGAAGGACGCCATTCAATATGTTTTTCTACAAATTGATCTGGTGGATAACGAAGTTGAAGTATTTTATATCTTTTTTTCACTACAGATTGTGGTGACCATATTTCAATTCCAAGACTGGAAGCCGCTTTAGAAGGAGAAAGATTTTCTGCTGGTTGAGCAGAAGACCATTCGCTTCCAATTTCTTCGCATGGTGTTTTCCCTTTAGGAATAAGCTCAAGTCTCAGCAATTTAATTTCACTTGCCGCTCTTCTTCTTGGAACAATCATATTTTCTTCAAATTTTTCATCGTAAAAATAATTCATTCGTTAACAACCTTGTTTTGAGAAATAACATTACGAATATATTGAATGAGTTCTTCATTATTTTTATTTATTTTTACATTATTATCTAAATAATGGGTTAAAGCATTTATTAAAATTTGTTTATCGGAATCGCTCATGTTTGTCTTTTTATTATGAACAACTCGATTTGAAATGTCATGAGGAAAAGTCTCTGGCATTTGAATTGTTGTTGCAATATCAGATAATAAATTGGAATCTAAAGAATTAGGCAATACTTTTTTAAAGAAACAAATTGCATACATAATGCATAATAATAAATGATGATCTTTAGAATAACTCCAACAAAAGGCTTTGAGAGCAGATGATGGATCAAATGAAAGCTTCCATTCATAAGGTCGTTTATTTATGATATCTATAGCATTTAATGAAAAGTCATGACCCATTGCACTTTGCACAGCTTGAAGTAACAAATGAGAAGACATATCTTCTTCATTTAATTTAATGCGTGATTTAGCAAATTTTTCTAACAACGGAAGTACTTCATCACAATATCGATGCCTGCTTACAGAAGCTGGTAAAAATATTTTTTGAACACCTGATAGCAAAACTCCCGAGGTGGCATCTAATTCAGAATAAATATCTTCTGAAAGATTTTTATAGCTCATAAATTGAGTAAGCCATTCTTGAAAATCACAAAAAGATTGAAGACACCATTGAGCTAAAGTATCTCTTCTTAAATTCATTTTTAAGACAACTTCTTCAAAGGCTTCTTCATTTTTTTTATTTTGTTCTTGCTGAAGTTCAACATAAATTCGACCGTATTCAACAGCTAAAATCGAATTTAAATGCTCCCAGTCGTCTATTAATAAACAAATTTCTCGTTGGACTGTTCTTATTCTAGCTATAAGAGATCTTTCATCAGAAAATTCATTAAAAAGACTAAGTTCACAAACTTTTGAAACTGGCATACATTTTGGCTCATGCGCACTTTCAACAACACCAAAACGAATCCCGTCTTCACTTAATGATACTGCAAAATCTTGTTTATTTTTGGTTAAAAAAACAGAACCAATTCCATCAATATTATAAAAATGAACTAAGGTTCTAAATTGATAATTTCGATCATTTAATCCAAACCAATAATAAAGAGTTAAATTAACAATTTTTTCTGTTTCTGAAAGAATCTCTTTAATATTTTCTACAGATTCTTCTGCTAAACCAATTTTAGCAAAAATATTTATAAAAAATTGAATTATATTTTCTGCCGTTTGTTCAGCACTTTGTTTTATTTCATAGTCATGTTTAAATTCAGAATCAAAAATACCTCTATATTTGGCTAAAAAGTTTTTAAATTCGTGAATTTTTGTTGGAGCAAGTAAATAATCTTCAAAAATAGAAAAATCATTTTCTATTTCAATTGCAATTTTTTTTATAAATGAATTTTTTATCAACTTATTTACCCTCTAGCATAGAAAGTAATTCAATCTCAACACTTTCAATATCTTCATCGTTATCTTGTCCCTGTTGTGACTTTAATAATAAGTCGGAATATTGAGACAATAATTGTGATACTTTAAGAAACTCTAAGGAAGCAGAATCCATTTGTGATAATCTTCTTTTAGCTCTTAAAATTAATGCATTCATGATTCCTGAATTCAAATTTAAATCAGAATTAAACTCATTCTCATTTTTATTTGTTTTACCCCCAAAAGGAAAAGACAGAATATTTTTTTCTTCTTTGTAAATTGTTTTTATCTCTTTTGGATTCACATTTGCATATATTTCATCAACGCTGTCCGTTTTCACGTCAATAAATGGATTCATATCTTCTTGGCCAAGAGATGTCCAGCCTGTAACCTCACCGGTTCTGCTATCAAATTGCGCTTTTGCTTCATTCTTAGTACCTAATTGTCTTGCAAATACTTGTACCATTCCATTTACATCATAGGTCAATTGAATTTCACATCTTGTTCCCTTAGGACATGGTTGCTCTAATTCAAAAAGAAAAGATCCGATCAATCTATTTTCTCCAACGGTATCTCCATCACCTTGAACCACAACAACATGAACTGCATGTTGATTATTACAAATGGTATTAAAAAACTCAGATCTTCTTGCAGGAAGAGCACTATTTCTATGTAAAATAGGAGCAACAAATAACATTTTTTGTAGTTCTTTATTAAATTCTTCAATACGAGAACCTAATTTACGGTGAAGTTCTTGCTCAGATATAGGGTATGGAATACCAAATTTTTTTGCTACAATTTTAAAGTTTTCATTAATAGACTCTGTATTTTCGACAACACCAATTCCTAAAGTATGGCTACAGACATCAACTAAAATTGTATCTGGTTGAATTCCTAGAATGATTGCTGCTTGTAAGGAAGCCCCCCAGCTCACCGCTAAATCGGGTTCAAGTCTAGCATCAACCATACAAGGAAAATAATCGGAAAGCATTTTTCGAACTAAACTTAAACGAGTACTTCCGCCAACAAGAAGAATGCGAGAAATATTTTTTGGACTTCGCTTTGCAGCATGCATGGCACTTTCAGTTAAATAAAGTGTTCTTTGCAATGTAGGTGATATTAAATTTTCGAATTGTTCTCGATTTATTTCGACTTGTATACTACAACCTTTTCCATCAAGATCTGGATGAGAAACCTCAACTAAACCTTCTGTTTGAAGAGTTTTTTTAGCATTTTCTGCGTGCACTAATAAATTACGATACAGCTCAGAATCTTTTAAAGCACGGCGCGCCACTAATTGAGGATGGACTTTTGTTAAAAGAAATTGAGCAACGGCGTCATCAATATCATCACCACCTAAATGAACATCACCTTCACTACTTAATACATTAAAAACAAAACCATCTCTATCAACAATACTGACATCAAAAGTTCCGCCACCAAAATCAAAAACAGCAAGTGTTTCTTTATCGTTTTTTTTATCTTCGGGCATCATACTGTAAGCGAGTGCTGCAGCTGTGGGTTCATTCACAATTCTTAAAACATGAATTCCTACTTTTTCAGCTGCTGCAATCGTAGCGAGCCGTGCGGCATCGTCAAAATGTGCTGGCACAGTGATAACGGCCCAAATACCACCAAATTTATTTTTTTCTTCTTGTAATACAGGGTGTAAGACTAAATAATTTAAAACCAAAGAAGCGATTTCTTCGGGAGTATAAGACTTTTCATTTGATTTAAAATAAGAGGCGCTTTTACCCATATTTTTTTTAGTACTTTTTATAACTTCTGATGGCTCTGTATCTAACTTTCTTTTTGCTTGTTCCCCAATAATATCAATATTATTTTCAGAATTAAAATATACCATTGAAGGAACTAATAAAGTATCTTCATATTTTAAGGTAACAGGATGGGTTGCACCATATGAAAATACGGAAACTACTGAGTTTGTTGTTCCAAGATCTATCCCAATTGCAGACACTTCTGGAGGAAGCATCTTAATTTCACTAGAACTAAACAATACATTAGCTGATTTATCTTTACTCTTTTTCTTAAACTGAAGAACATTCATATACTAGACTCCAAAGTAAGCGACTATTTAGGTCGCAGGAATGTCTATTTGATAGACTTTGATTACTATGGCATATTGCAGAATGCAAACCGGCCAAACCGGAATGGATACTTTTCAAATTTATAAGATTGGTTTTTTATATATGCTCAAAACTCGTTTATTAACTGCAACCATTTTTTCAGCGCTTATCGTATATGTTTTAAGCTTTTCACCAGAACATCTTTTTCCTCATCTATTTGTTATCATAATAACAGTAGCCATTTTTCTTTCCGGAACCGAGTTTGCAGCTCTTCGTTGGAATATCATGGACGGCTCTATTGCCGTAGAACAACCTAGACCAAAGTTAAAAGCAAAACATTTTGCAATTGGATTTTCATATGCATTTTTAATTGTTTCCTATTATATTTCAACATATATTTTTGAAAAACAACCCCAAAAAATACTTATTATTCCTATTAGCTGGACATTTCTTTGTTTTTTTATTTCAGCAATACTTATATATAGAAGAGCTCATGACATGCATACGGCATCGAATAAGCTTTTAAATGTCATTGCTGGTTTTATCTATCTTGCCCTGCCTGCTGCTTGTTTGCTGAAATTAAGCATGATCCAATTTGATGGCTCTTACCGAAGCGCACAACTCTATTTTTGTTTAGCAACCATTCTTATGGGAGATACGGGAGCTTATTTTATTGGTTCTCGTTTTGGAAAACATAAACTCATTCCTAAGGTTTCTCCTAAAAAAAGTATTGAAGGAGCTATTGGAGGTTTGCTTTTTAGCGGCTTAACAGCTCTTGTTTTATCTCATTTTTTCAACCTCCCCTTTCCTGCATGGTATGCGATTCTTATTGGAATATGTATGGGAATTGCGGGTCAGTTAGGAGATCTCATGGAAAGCGCTTTTAAACGTGCAGGAGGTTACAAAGATAGTGGCAATTTGCTTCCAGGACATGGCGGATTTCTCGATCGCATTGATTCCCTAATATTAGGAATCCCTGTCGCCTTTCTCTTTTTTTCTTTATATAAATAATTTGACTCTTTCATGCGTTCCTCTTTCTAATTCATTCCTTTCTTCCGAAGAGCATTTAGTAAAAATTTAATAAACGAACGAATTTAATCTTTTAAATTCGTTTTTTGTGGAATTGATTATGACCGATACAATAGAAAATCGTAGAGATACTCGAAGAAGCGTTTTTATTGGTGAAGGTATAAAAATTTATATAAAAGACGAAGATGAAGCGAGATCAATTCATGGAGAAATTACAGATATCTCACCATGGGGAAGTAACATTTATATTATTGATCAAAAATTATCAACATATCCCAAAAAAGGCGATACCGTAAAAATATATTATGAAACTCGAAATAAAAAAAATTCCTTTTGTCGTGGCAGAGTTGTTTGTATTCTTGAAAACACAATCGAAGAAATTAAATATTTAAGATATGGAATTGAGTTTATTAATGATAATAATCCTAAAAGCGATATTAAAAATTATGAAATTCCAGATATTTTTTCACCACATTGCTGGTGTGAAGACCCTTTCTTTTTTCATGAAAAATTAATTTTTAAAATTAAAAGTATTCATTCGACTGGAATGATTTTAATGACATCTGCTAGAAATAAAACTCTCATTCCTAATTTAGAACTACAACTAAAAGTAAGCATTCCTGCAGGAGATGAGTTTTTTGTTAATGTTAAAATAGAACAAACAATAAACTCTAATAAACCGTCTGAAAAAGATAAATATTATGTGCACGTAAAATTTGAAAAAACAAATTCAAAATTTTTACAAGTTATGGTTGAATATATTTTGTTTTGTGGAGTTGAAGTAACACCAAAAGAGCTAAGAGAAAATAATTTACCTGTAGATATTATTGAAAATAGCTTATCCTATTATTATGCATTAGATAAATTTGATATGGAAAAAGTAATTCAACTTAGAAAAATAGGTTTATTTGAATCCATTAAAATAAATAATGAAAATAATGACGAAATTTATAAAGATAAATATGATAACTATTCAAGACAAGTATTATGTAAAGTTGGAAAAAAACCTGTTGCATGTATTCGAATTATTTATAATTTAAGAGATAAAAATAAAACGGAAATGAATCAATTCGTAAATGAAGTACCAGAATGGCTTTGGTCAAAAAAATTTGTTGAAATTTCAAAATTCGCATGGGATAAAGATTACAGAGAAAGCGATGTTTTTATAAATATGATTAGGCAAATTGTTCGCATTGTAATTGAATCTGGGCACACTCATATCATTGCAAATGCTCCAGAGCCTTTAAAACCTTTATATACTAAAGTGGGATTTATCGCCTTAAATTATCAATGGAAAGAAGAGTTTGAAGAATCAAAAGCAAAAGAGTCTTTATTAATTCTTGATGCGAAAGGAATTTTAACTGGTGAAGTTCTTATTGAGAAATTTATTTGGAATAAAATTTATTCTCGCGTATCTCATTATCTTGGATTAGCAAATACAGAAACATAATTTATGAATATCCTGTTTTGGAATATTTATTTCATTTTTTAATGATTCAATTAAATTTTTAAAATTATCAATATCATTCGTTGCTATTTTCTCTTTATTTTATGTTTTAACACGTGAATTTGAAAACTCTTACTATAACGGTTCTATAATTTTTGTTCTGGGGACACACATATCGGAACTATCTGTTTGCTGTGAAGTAAAGAAGCAATAAGAGATTTTTGCTACCCCAGCAAATAATTTTCTTTCTTTTCCAAATAAAAACCATCCTGAAAATTTCGAATAGGCTGCTTGTGCATATAGAAAGGATGGGCCAAATTGTTTTTGACATTCACTTTGAAACTCAATTACTTTATCTTCTTCAATTTGAAAATAATTGATTACTCTATAAATATCTTCGTTAATATTCGCATATTGGCTCTGCCATTCCCCATTTACAGAAACAAATTGATTATTAATTACTAACCAATTCCAAGACTTATTTCTTGAAGTGCATATTACATATATTTCTTCTGCATAAACCTCATTCATAATAAAAATGTTACTAAGAATAAATAATAATATTTTAATCACTTTAATTAACCTCCATGTTAAAAAAAAGGTTCTTTTGCAAAGAAATAAAAGTAACAAAGCTTTACAACAGAACCTTACAAACAAAGATCAAAGATAAATTGGTAACCAGCTAATTATTGCGGCCCTCTTTGGAAAATCGTCAGGAGCGAATTGTGGGGTAGTCCGGCTCAGATTAGACCACCTTGAATATTTTCCATCGGCCCAAATTAATCCACCTCAGACCCAGTGGTAAATAAGTCCCGCCCAAATTAAATGGTGTGGCCCCACTTTAGTTGACTATAGCTTAAAGAGTAGGCTAGATACCAGCGGACTGCCATTATTATAATCATTCACTCTGTATGCTTCCACTTGAAATCAATCTCTACTTCCTCCAATAACAATCCAAGGAAGATACTATACTCTCAATTGAACATTTTTTGAAACAGAACCCTATTTTTCCTACAGAATTCACTTAATTTTTTTTTTCTACCGATTAATACTAAATTCATTTTAATAACAATTTTTATTCTATGTTTATGTTAGAAAGGAAAAAATGATTCACCAATATTTTTCAACTAAATATAATCATTTTGTTTGTAGCTTAATAAGTATTATAGGGTTTTTATTTTTAATTTCATGTAGTAAAGGAAGCGTAGGGATTAATAATAAGGATAGCGGTTCTGCTTCGCAAAACTCAAAAAGTGATACCAAACCAGCAGACTCCAAGCCTTTGTTTTCATTAAAAGAATCATATACTATTAAAGCTCAAGTGAATAAAACTTTAGATCAGGAAATTGAGATTAAAAATCCAAACAGCATGCCAATAATATTTGAGGATTTTATACTACAAAAAAATCCTAATCATTTATCTATCTTAGAAAATGATTGTGTAATAAATCAAAAGAAAACCAATTCTTGCAAAATTAAATTAAAATACAGTCCCACTCAAGATGAAAATAGTTCAGCAATATTAATTGTTACCTATAAATATCCATCTTTTCCTGAAACTTTTACAGAACTACTCACTATTCTTTATTCCTCCACTCCAGCTGATACTTCAATAATAAATAACAACAATAATAATTCTACTAATAACGGAAATATAAATAATAATACAATCATTAATAATCAAACTACTAACAATACAAATAACAACAATTGGTATGATCCCCGAAAAGTGGACTATTAAATTTCATAATTTTCTTCATATTCTAAAGGTGCATGATAATCAAGGGCAGAATGAGCACGAATTCGATTATAAAAC
>NZ_JBIPMD010000347.1:0-2583 GCF_044369315.1 Silvanigrella sp. | reverse complement strand
CAATCCAATTTATGTCTAACAATTTGGCAAGATATTGGAATTACAGCATGACCTGCTTTATCATTAAATGGAATATTAGAAACTTCACCTCTTTGAATGAGATACTCATTAAATTGTGTCCAAAAAACGGTGCACTTATTCCCGTCAAAAAAGTTACGAATTCTACAACCAGAAGACATGTTTGTTTTCAAATCGTTAAAATTATTTGAGAGCCTAGAATTTAAATAGCTTGGTAAATCAAAAGCATATACACTGAAAGAAAAGGGAAGGGATATCAGTGATGTTAAGAAAAATATTTTTTTCATCTTCTAACTCCTTATTTTTTTAGAAACAAAAAAGAATTTATTTATTTCTCTTTTAAAATAAAAAACAATAACTCTTTTTGTATCTTACTTTTTTTAATAATAGTCAAGAATTCAAATTCTCTTAAGAAACAAAAAAAAATAAAATAATATATTCAATTGTTAAATTAACAATAATTTGGAACTTTAATTTTTTGATGTAAATTATTTTTTAAAAGGTAATTTTCTATTTTATTTAATATTTCAATATTTATACTTTTCATTAAAAAAATTATATTTTCTTTATCTATACTCTGAGTTGACTTTGGTATATTAAAAAATTTTTGATTTAATATTTGTTTTATATTCAAATGATGGCCATCTGAAAAAATATATTTTTTATGAATAATACCATAAGGATTTGGCACAAATTGAGAAAAAGGAGCTATTTTTTTTTATTTTAGAATAAAGAACTTCATCATGACATATTTCTAATGTCATATTACTTAATTTTACTAATTCCAATTCATATTTTGACTCATGAACAGTTTGATAAGGAACACCCCATAAATTTGAAAATAACAAAGATAATTTTAAAACAAAATCAAAAATAATCTTTAACTCATTTGTTTTCAAAAGTGGTTCTGAAAGACTTCTGGCGTTAAATTGATGAATATTACCAATCAAAGTTTCATGTAAACAAGGCAAAAAGAAGGCGTAACATTTATTGCTTTCTAGAAAACTCTTTGAAGTAAAGGGTATTGATGCATCAAAAAAAGTTGATTGTTCTTTTGCTGCGTAAATACCAATAAATGATTTGATTTTATCAGAATCTACTAGTCTAAATGTCGTTCTTTTTCCAAATACAGGATCAAGTGCAAAAATTTGAATTGATTCTATGTTTTTAATATTCGCTAATTCATTAGCAACTAAAATTGCAGTTATGCCTCCTCGACTAAACCCAAATAAATTCAAATTTTTTATTTTGCAATTATTACCACCATTTTCAGCAATAATATTTTGAACTGCCTCGACTGTTCTTGAAACCCTGGATGAAAAGCCGATACCAAATGCTTGCTTTAATTTATCAGAAATTGAGAAACCAGAAGTGCCAGTCACTTGCTTAATTTTATTTAAAAAAGAAGGTTGTGAAATATTCCCATTTGTTATTTCTTTCGTATTACTACCAATTCCTTTTACTAATATTTTAATGTGAACTGATTTAGGATTATACTTCTTTGTAAGAAATGAGTTTTGTGAATTTTTTTTTAATTCATTTATATTATTTCTACTTCTGTTAGGATCTGCAGTATTTAACTCGTAATAATCTGCACTATTTAAAAGATATAAATGTGTTAATAATTCTTTATATCCCCTAATTTCTCCAGTATTTAAAGCATCTATGGCATCAAAGGAAGTACCTAAAAAGTAAACGCTCAAGGTTTCAATTGTTTTCATTTCCATAAGACAACTTATCCTCCTTACACAATAAAAATACATATATTAAATAATTAATCAATGGAAATATTTAATATTTAAATTAGAATTTTTAATTAAAAAAAATGAATTATTTTTATTAATTACAAGATTTTAATATATTTAATTTTTATTATTATTTACAAATAAAAATAAGTTTACAATATTTAATTTTATAGTTTTTTATTTATATATAGTTAAATTTAAAAATTATATAATATGAATATCAAGAAGAATTAAAATAAATGACACTTATTGATGCTTTATATTATAGCACATATTCAAAAATTTACATTTGAAAGATTTTGAAAGAGGATTTTACTTTCAGATATTCAAAATAAAATATCAATTTTTATAGAACTGCAGTTTGCAATTCATAATTATTAGATAAATAAAACTTTATAGATGGTTTTGAATTGTTCCATTGATATTTAATTTTTATTCCTTGCAATGTCATAAATTCATCTTTTCCAACAGGATACATTCTTTCAGAAAAAGAATTATTTTCCAAATATAAATATAAAGAATTTTTCTCAAATTTTATTGTATTCCATTCATCTTCATCCATAAATTTAAACTTTAGAGAATATTTATTCAAATTTTTGTTTTCTTTTATAGGTTTTATTATTTTCTTATTATTAAAACCAATATTATATACATCATTAAAACTATGAATTAACTTATCATTTATATACATCCCATGATCCTCCCCTAAGAAAGTAGACACCCAGATCCGAAAAAAACTTATAGGAAAGAGGTGTTGAAATGGTGTTAACCAAAAGAAGGTATACAAGCGAATTCAAGCAAGGGGCGATTGAGCTTACAA
>NZ_JBIPMD010000278.1:0-3939 GCF_044369315.1 Silvanigrella sp. | reverse complement strand
AACCTGACATAAATATAAATGGAGGAAAACACTTTTGAGTTTTTCTAAGTTCTGCTAAAAACCATTGACCATCTTTATTAGGCATTCTTATATCAGAAAGAATGAGATCAAATCTTGATTTATTTGCTTGTTCTAAACCCTCAAGTCCGTTTTTTGCTGTCACGGCTTCAAAACCATGAAATTTGATTTCATCCACTACCGCTTGGAGAAATGCATCTTGATCATCAACTACAAGCACAAGAAGCTTATTTTGCGTGTTATTCATAATAGACCTCAATTTTAAATTAACAATCTTACATTTAAGAATACATTTTTAAATAATGAGTTTCTATAACCATCATGAATTGGTTTAAAATTAAATTCCGATTTTTCTCAACGTAACAAAAAATAAATGACACTATGAAAAGTTTTATAGAAGAATATTAAAAGCGAAATGAAATAAATGTAAATTTTTTAATGACCTTACCGATAGGAAGAGAAATATTTATTTTATTGAAAAGGGCTGGAAAATGATGTTAAAACGACTATTTGTTAAGATTTCCATTGCAGTTTCAATATTACTCATGGTTTTTACGAAACACGCTTTCGCTGAAGAGCTTTCTCTTGTTAAGCAAGGCATTCTGACGATATCTCATGATGATTCTTTTGCTCCATTCGGATTCGCAGAAAAAAATGCCCAAGGAAAATATCTTGCTTCTCAAGGATTTGAAATTGATTTATTAAACAATGTTGCACAAAAAATGGGGCTTAAAGCAGAATTTATTCCAAATGCTTGGGCTAAAGTTCTTGTTTCTGTAAAAGTAAACACTGCAGATGCAATTGCCACTATAGGTATAAATGAAGAAAGAAAAAAGAGTTATGACTATTCAGAGCCTTATGCAAATTATGCTGCCATTCTTTTTGTTCCAAAAGAAAAAACCATTTCTAATTTAAAAGAATTGAATGGAAAAAAGATGGGTATTCAAAAAAATCATTTTTCTGTTCCCTGGATCCGGGATCATTATCCAAAAATTGAAATGGTTACTTTTGAAAATGCAAAAGATTGTTTTTTAGCAGCATTAAGTGGCAAAGTAGAAGGTGCTGTGGCAGATAAACTAGTTGGCCTTTATACTATAAAACAAAATTCGGAGTTAGGCGATAAATTAAAACTAGTTGGCGATGAATTTGCAAGCACACCTGTAGCTTTAGCATTTGCAAAGGGACAAAAGAAACAACTTCGCAAAAAATTTAATGATGCATTGATTATTTTTCAAAAATCAAATGACTACAACGAAATATTTAATAAATGGTTTGGTATTAAAACTAAATAAATTTTAAAATGACTAAAATCAATTCATCTCCAAACACACTAGCTAAATTAATCTATTTAATTATTTTAATATTTTGTTTTTCAATTTGTCTTTTGAGTTTTTTTATTTATAATACTTCCTCCAAATTAGTGACACTACGCGCTGAAAAAGAAACATTAAATTTATCTCATCAAGTAGCTGAGCAGCTCAATGATTTTATTATTCGAGATATTAGTATTTTAAAAAGTATTTCTCAAATGATGCAAACGGCTACAAATATTAATGATGCTATCGTAGAACAATTAAAAGTTTTAAATCAATTTGAACATATTTTTATTGTAAATGACAATGGTCAAATAGCTAATATAGGCCCTTATAAGTTTAATAAAATAGGCTTAAATATAAAAAATACATCCTATATAAAATATGTTATGAAAGAAAAAAAGCCTTTTGTATCAACTCCGCAAGAAGGATTTTGGGGATACAAAGCCATTGTGATTGCCATTCCTATTTTTCTAGATGTTGGCTCCGGTAAATGGGAATTTTCAGGTGTGATCTGTGGTACTTTAAAACTTGAAAATATGTTTAAACCCCTCAATGAGTTTAAAGCAGAAAAATATGGCTTTGCTTTAATTATTGATGCCGCTGGAAATATTCTCAATAATACGGAAAAAAAGAATCTCACTGTTTATAATTTTAGAGATTTAGATAACAATAGTACAAATATAAAAAATACGGAAAAATTTATTACAAATAATAAAAGTGGCATAAGCCGTTTTTATATTAAAAATGTAGAATATATTGTCGGATTTAAAAAAATGGAAATTCAAAATTGGAACGTGTTAGTTTCACTTCCTGTGAATGAAGTATTAATTGATGTTTACCAATTAAGAACGAATACAATTATTTTAACATCTATTTTTCTAATAATATCAATTATATTTACCGTTATTATTCAAAATCGAGCTCAAAAACTACATCTTTTAGTTAGTCAAGCTCTTATTTCGCTTCGTAATTTACAAACAAAATTAGTCAGCACATCTAAAATGTCTGCTCTTGGCGAAATGGCTGGTGGTGTTGCTCACGAAATTAATACACCTTTAGGAGTCATAACGTTACGCGCTTCACAAATAAAAAGAGTTCTAGAAAAAGAGCCTATCAATATTGAAATTATAAAAAATTATATTGATATCATAGAAAAAGTTGCGCAACAAATTGCAAAAATTGTATTAGGATTGAGATCCTTTTCTCGCTCAGGCGATCAAGATAAATTTGTTTAAACTTCTTTACGCTCGATTTTTGATAATACTTTTATTCTTTGCTCTGAAATATTAATACAACGAGAAGTAAAATTAATAGATGAATTAATCGATAATAATTTATCTATTCTTTGCCGTTCTGTCCAAATTTCTCAAGTACTTTTAAACTTAATTAATAATGCATGTGATGCTATCATGAATCAAAATGAAAAATGGATAAAGATATTTGTCGATCAAACGGATTCTGTAATTAAAATCAATGTTATGAATAGTGGCGAAAAAATTTCAAAAGATATTCAAGATAAAATAATGCAGCCCTTTTTTACCACAAAAGACATAGGCCAAGGAACGGGTTTAGGACTAAGTATATCGAAAGGGATCATAGAATCACATGGAGGAAAATTATACTTGGACACCTTTTCTGAGCACACTGTATTTATTATAGAAATTCCTAAAAAATAAGAAACTTGTTCATTTCAATTATACAGTAACAAGCTAAAATCAAATTCACTTCTGCAAATAAGAATTCAATCGAAAGAAAAACGAATATGATTTTTTTACCAAGTCGGAAATTTTTTTTTGACTCTTTTTATGAGATAATTTTACTATAATATTTATATCATCTAACTTCACAATTCTAGCTTGAGGGATTCCATGCCAGCTCATCATTGCCAAGATATCATGCGCATTTTATCCGAATACTCTCTAAAGTCTGAATTTAAGCAAGAGAGGCAAATTGCCAGAGAACTTTTTTCTATTTCAACTGGCAAAGTAAATGACGATGATCCTTTTTTTGAACAAAGAATGTTTTCTTTCCAAGAGTTTTTTATATTTGAATATCGGCTATCAGAAGGCTTTTCAGGTTCAACTGTTTTTGAAACTTTTTTATATAATGGACAATCCTGTTTTTCTCTTAAAGAAATAGCAAAATATGAGCAATTTAGAAACTTCAGGCACTCTCTTTTTCAAGTTGAATATCACAAAGATGATTGTTTAATTGTAAAAGATTTGATCTCAGAAAGAGTGGATACCGTCTTCCCGTTACCGGAATATTCATTTGCTGGATTTGATTTAAAACAAATATTTGATGGGCGTTTGATAAATTATGAAGGAAAAAATTATTTTACTAAAACATTTATATTACATTCTAAATTAGTTAGGCATATCATTGAAAAATGTGTTGATGAGTTTTTAAAAGGAAGTATATACTGTCAAGCACAAAAAATGATTGATTGGAGAGAAGAGCTTGGCAGACGTAATAATTTATTATCATCAGTAACAAACCAAAAATTACAAATTCAAAATGCAGGAAGAAAAAAATCGATAGATTTACTTAACGTAACAAAAAAACTTGCTGAAATGCCAAGAATTATTAGTTCTAGAAACTTAAT
>NZ_JBIPMD010000036.1:0-20554 GCF_044369315.1 Silvanigrella sp. | reverse complement strand
CTTGGAATGAAAGAAGAAACATCCCCATTTGTTCCTGAGACTCCATTTTATGATATTTTACCTCTTCTCCATGGGCTCGCTTATTGTGAAATTAGAAGTTACCGTTATAAGCATATTGATCCCATTAAAATTTATGAAATGGGTACAGATAAGCATCTTGATATTCCAGGAATACCTAAAGTACCAAAAAATATTACAGAAAGAGAAATTGAGGACTATGGTGCTAAACCTGCTTAAATAAAATATGAGTTATTTCGGAATCAGAACCTAATCGAGAAGGCGGTCCCCAATAACCTGTTCCACGACTTACATAGACCCACATTTTTTCATGTAAAGTTAAACCAGGACGAAAATATTGAATAAAATGAATCATCCAAGTCATAGGCCACATTTGCCCACCATGAGTATGACCTGAAATTTGTAAATCATAAAAATTCAGTTTTGCGGCTTCAAAAGCACTATTAGGTTGATGTGCTAATAATATTTTTAAATCGGATTTTACCGAAGCATTTTCTGTTGATTTTATATAATCTGTTTTTTCATTTTCATTAAATTTTACAGCTGATAAATCTGTTAATCCGGCAATAACAACATTTGCATTTCCAATTGGAATTGTTTTATTAGAATTTCCTAAATAAACACAGCCAATGGATTGCATAAATTGGATCCAACCCGCAGCATCCCAATAATATTCATGATTTCCAGTAACATAAAAAATGCCATATTTTGCTTTTAATGTAGATAATGGTGTTACCCAATCTTTAATTTGATGAACAAAACCATCTACGAGATCTCCAGTGATTACAATAATATCTGGATTTAAAGAATTGACCCTTTCAATTACAGAATGAACGTAACTCAGACCAATTGTTTGACCGATATGAAAATCAGTTAATTGAACAATATTAAAATCTTTTAGATCAGGATGTAAATTTAAAATGGGAACAAAAACCTTTTTTACTTCTGGAGTTTTTCTTGCATTATAAAAAGCGATTCCTGATAAAATGGAAGCGCATCCTACAGAAATCATATGTAAAAAACTTCGACGTGAAGAATGAATTTTGTTTTTTTTAATTTCTTGTTCAAGAAAACTTTTTCTTTTAAAAAAATAAATCATTTTATTTAAAATAAAAAATAAATCGGCTATAAAAAAACAGATTAACAAAAAAAGCATAAGCCCTAAACAAGTGTAACTTAGCCATTCTAAATAATAGAAATAGTTAGGCAAATGACCTTGCCATCGAAAATATCTAGACCCCCAAAATCCTGTATTTAAAAGAAACATAAAAACAAGTACAAGAAAATATACGATTCTTTTTTTTTGCGGCTGAATAACCAAAATAAAACATCTAACTAAATAAAAATAACAAAATATTAAAAACAAAATAAGAATAGATATTCTTATTAAATCCATTATAAACCTCTTTAAAGATTATTTTTTATAAAAATCGTTTAAAATATTTTCTATCCTTCTTGGAATAGGAATATCATCATCATAAGGAACCCAGTTTTTAGTTGCTGAACCTTCATAATTTAAAACGTTATAGCTTAAATAATTTTCATTTACAATTAAGGAGTCTTTTTTGATATTCAAAAATTTTATAAAATTTTGCGCTAAAGCCTCTTGAACCGTATCTGAAACAATAGCAATTCCGATTCTATCATAATATGTTACTTTAGTAGGCACGACAAACTTCAGATCGGGAACAACTTTTTTTAACCTTAAATAATCGGAACGAAAAATAACGGCAGCTTCAATTTTGTTACCTAAAAATGCAAGTTCTAAAGGATATTCAATATTAGCACTTTGAAGTTTTAAATTTTGTAACCATTTTAATGTGGGTTCGGGTATAAACCACGATGCTGTTGTAATTTCTTTACCCGTTGCAAGTAATGCTAAAAGCAATTGGTGTTTTGGAAAGTTAGAGACATATATTCTTTGTCTCCAATAAGGAATTTCATCTGGAGATATAATCCAGTCCCATGATGGTTGTGTTTGTTTTGAAATAAAATTCTTTTTAATATAAGCAATACCCATAGGATCTGCCAAAAAAGTAAAATAAGAACGTCCATCTGAATTTAATCTCGATTTCACTTGTAAAGGATATTTTCCAGTTACATTAGCAGAAAAAGTAGCATCTTCATTTAGGGATCTTAATTGTCGTTGTAAAAACAATCTTTGTAATATTCGCTCGTCAGAAATTACAAGATCATAGTTTCTTAATCCAGCACGTAACCTCGATTCATATTCATAACGGCTTCCTACAAATTCAATTCTAACATTACATTGGTTATCTTCTTCAAATTGCGAAATGATTTTTGGTGACATTACACCAATGGGAGCAAGAATATTTAGAGTAGGCTTATATGTAGCTGAATGGGCTATAAAAGGAAATAATAGAATGATTGCAAAAATAAAAAATTGAGACAACTTCTGACTCCTTCCTTAATAATTGATCTTATATTCACATTATGGCACAAAAGCTTACGTAATGCTTGGCGCATATGTTAAAGCAAACAATAAGGACAAATCAGCAATGGCAAAATTTAGGTACATTGATAAAGAAGAAAACGCACGTGACCCTTTCGCTCCAGAAGCAGAAGAATCCAACGAATTTGAACAGCTTTTACAAGATGATAAACACACACCAACTTCACGTAGATACAGTATGGGGGAATCTGTTGAAGGTAACGTTGTTTCCATTAGCTCAGAGTTTGTTTTTATTGACCTTGGCGGAAAAAGCTCTGCAACTTTATCTATTGAAGAATTTACAAGCGCTTCTCAATCTGTGCCTAAGGTAGGAGAAACAATTTCTGCATTTGTTAGAACAGATAATGGCTCCGAAATCCTCTTAACTCGCACTCTTCGTCGCAATGAAGTGGATGACTCTCTATTAAGAAACGCCTTTGAAGCTAAAATTCCTATTGAAGCAAAAGTAGAAAAAGTCATCAAAGGTGGATTTGAAGCAACTGTTGGAGCCAAAAGATGTTTTGTTCCTTTAGGACAAATGGATCTTACGCATTTTGACAATCCAGAAATTTATGTTGGAAATACTTTTAAGTTTACAATCACAGAATTAAAAGGAAGAAACGTTGTTTTATCTCGTAAAGCGATTTTACGCCAAGAATTAGACAGCAAAATATCCTTCATTCTCGAAAAACTTGAAGTAGGACAAAGCCACTTAGCAACGATTACTCGCTTAGTAGACTTTGGTGCCTTTGCATCAATTGACGGGATTGAAGGCCTTATTCCATTAAGCGAAATGGCATGGAAAAGACTAAAAAAAGCCGATGAAGCTGTTCGCTTAGGTGAACAAGTTAATGTTAAAATTATTAAAATTGAACGTACTCCAAAATTAAAAATAGCATTTACTATGAAAGAAGCTGGCGAAGACCCTTGGATTTCCAATGCTACTCGTTTGCATCCTGGCGCTGTTCTTCAAGGAACGGTTGTTCGTATGATTGACTCAGGTGCATTTGTAAATGTAGCAGATGGTGTTGATGGACTCGTGCCAATTCACCAAATTACTTGGGAAAAAAGAATTAACCATCCTAAAGATATTTTAGCAGAAGGACAATCTGTTAAGGTTCATGTGCTAGCAGCTGATCTCGGTGCTCATCGTTTAAGTTTATCCATTAAAGGCCCCATGCCTGAAGAACTCATAAATAAATTCAAAGGTAAAAAACGCGATGAATTTTCTAAAATGAGCGAAGAAGACAAAGCTTTAATGAAACAATGGGAAGAGTATAAGTCGAACGAAGCTAAGGTGCTAATTCCTACAAATCGTGACGACACAAGTATCTTTGCTTCTGCATTCAAACATGCAAAAAAGAAGAAATAATAATAACTATACAAGATAATTCAAATGTGCTACGTTCGTCCCGACTTACGCAATATTTTGCGTATCTATATTTAACGTAGCTATATTATTAGCTTTTTCCCGCAAAACAACTCTTTCTTATACAAAATGTTTTACGGCTATTTAGAAAGGTATTCCGCTCATATGGCAAGTCTCCACTCCGATATTTCCAAGAAAAAAGTAAATTACAACTCCCTTGAATGGTTAGACGAAGACGTCGACTTCTTATCACAAGAAGAAATTCCAGACGGATTTGCTGCTTTATTTAAAGCGCAAGAAGAATCCCAAAGCGTGATCAAAGAAGGTCAAGTTGTTAAGGGTCGCGTTATCGAAATTAAAGATGACAGCGTTGTAATTGATATCGGCCACAAATCTGCTGGCGAAATTCCAAAAAGCGAATTCACATCTGAAAACGGCATTTTTTCACTTAAAGTTGGTGATGTTATTGACGTTTTTGTTGACGTTTTTGAAGATGACGAAGGCGAACTTGTACTTTCCAAAGATAAAGCAGACATGCTCAAAGCTTGGGATCGTATCTCTGACGCATTCGAAAAAGACGAACTCGTTGAAGGTAAAATCGTTGGCCGCGTAAAAGGTGGTCTTTCTGTTGATATCGGCGTGAAGGCGTTCTTACCTGGCTCCCAAGTAGATCTTCGCCCTGTGCGCAACCTTGAAAAACTTCTTGGCCAAGTTCTTCAATTCAAAATTATTAAATTCAACAAAAAACGTGGGAACATTGTTCTTTCACGTCGCGTACTTTTAGAGCAAGACCGTGAGCGTATGCGCAGCGAAACTCTAAAAGGACTCCAAGTTGGTTCTTCCATGATCGGTATCGTTAAAAATATCACAGATTATGGTGCATTTATTGATCTAGGTGGCATAGATGGCCTTCTACATATTACAGATATGTCTTGGGGACGCCTCAATAGCCCATCTGAAGTTTTAAATGTTGGTGACGAAATCAATGTTAAAGTTCTTAGCTTTGATCCTTCCAGCAACCGCGTTTCTCTCGGCTTAAAACAACTTCAAAATGACCCTTGGGTTTCTGTAGCTGAAAAATATGCTTCCGCTCAACGCCTACGTGGTAAAGTAGTTAGTTTAACAGACTACGGCGCTTTTGTTGAATTAGAGCCAGGCGTAGAAGGTTTAATCCACGTTACTGAAATGACATGGAACCGCCGCATTAAACACCCAAGCAAAATTGTAAACATCGGTGACGAAGTTGAAGTTGTTGTTCTTGCTGTTGATCTTGAAAACCACCGCATTTCTCTTGGAATGAAACAAACAGAACCAAATCCATGGGAAATCGTAACTCAAAAATACCAAGTAAATGATGTTATTCGCGGTAAAATTCGCAATATCACAGACTTTGGTATCTTTGTTGGTATCGAAGAAGGTGTTGACGGCTTAATCCATGTATCTGATATCAGCTACACAGAACGCATCAAACACCCACAAGATCTTTACAAAAAAGGTGACGAAGTAGAAGCAAAAGTTCTTCAAATTGATGTTGAAAACATGCGCTTTTCACTTGGCATTAAACAATTAGGTGAAGATCCATATGAAGTCGCTGCGAAAAAACTTATGCCAGGAACAAAAGGCAAAGGTAAAATTACACGCATGGCTGAATTTGGTGCCTTTGTAGAAATCGCTCCAGGTGTTGAAGGTCTTGTTCACACAACTGAACTTGAAAACCCAAATGTAGCTATTGATACTGATATTGATTACATTATCCTAAGTGTAGACTATGCAGAACGCCGTTTTGAACTTTCACAAAAAGCAGCAACTCGCGGTCTAGATGAAACTCATAATAAAGCCATTCAAGCGGCTTTAAACAATGAAGCGTCTCCACAAAATAGCTTTGCAGAAGCATTTGCTCGCGCAAAAGCAACTAAAGATAATATCTAATCTTTATATTATTTTTGATACCAGAAAATTTTAGACTCTTGAATTTTGTGATACTGTAGCAAAGCTCAAGAGTTTATTTATTTTTGTATATAAATTCTATTCATTTTGAAAGGTATTTATGAGTTCTCATCAAGAAGATCAAAACGCAGTTTTACCAAAACGTTCTCATTCTTTAGTAACTGCGATAAAATCCGTTTTCGCTACTATTGGAGTCATTTCTGTTGTTTTATTTGTCATATTTGTAGGAATTGTTTCCATTTCTATTTATAGCTTTTCAAGTGGAATTAAGACATTTTCTTCCTCAATGGGCGCTTCAAACTCAGCAAAAACGGGTCTCACATTTACAACACCAAATACATCTGCACCTTATATTGCTGGAGTTCGACTTTACGGTGAAATTATCCCTGAAAACTCAGCATTAATCATTGAAAAATTGGAAACAGCTCGAGACGATAAACATGTTGTTGGTATTTTATTTGATGTAAATAGCCCTGGCGGTTCCGTTGTTCCAAGCCAAGAAATTTATGACACGATAAAAGAAATCACTAAAATAAAACCTGTTGTTACTTATGTAAGAGAAGTTGCTGCAAGTGGAGCTTATTACTCAAGCGCTTCTTCCAGTAAAATTATTGCAAATCGTGGCAGTATTATTGGAAGTATTGGCGTTATTATGAATGGATTTGAAGCAGACAAACTCATTCAATTTTTAAAAATAAATCCCTTCGTAATTAAAACAGGCGCTTTGAAAGACACAGGGTCAATAACACGCCCTATGAATGAAAAAGACAAACAATATCTTCAAGAATTAATAGAAGAAACAAGAACTCAATTTGTAGATGATGTAAAACAAGGCAGAAAAACAAGTGATGCCACTATGAAATTTATGTCTGATGGACGCGTTATTTTAGGGCCACAAGCATTAAATTTGAAATTAATAGATATCATAGGCTCAAAACAAACTGCTATTTCTGAAATAGTTACTTTAGCAAAATTAAAAACCACTCCAGAAGTTTTTTATTATGATGATATTCAATCTTTTTCAGAATTGTTTGCTCAAAAGTTTGCAGGTAGTACAAGCAATATTATTAGAGACTCTATTTCCGAAAACTTCAAAAACACAAAATTACAAAATAAAATACCTAAAGCGGAATATTAATTCTTTAAACATAAAAACCAAGATGATTTGCCACCGTTTGAACAATAATCATAAGACAACCAACAATTAAAATTAAAACAATAGGTGACAAATCATAAAATCCGTGTTGACTTCGAACAATGAGTTTTGGAAATTTTCTAGTAATGCAACGGCACGGTGGTGAAGTAAGAGCATTCAAAAATCCTACCAAAGGATTTGATGGATTTGCCCCTACTAAACTTAAAATCCCCGTAATAATTAAACATAACATATAAAAATATAATAAATAATAAGCAATTTTAAATACAATCTCAATTAGTATCATGCCTCTCTCCTTGAGGAATCAAAAAATAGTTAAGAATAAATAAACATTTGATATTTTCTCAAATGTTTAAGATTCATAAAGCAAAAAAGGATTTCGTCAATTTCACTTTAATATAGATTTTATCTTAAATTCCGAAAAGAATCCTAGGCTGATAATTCTTTTCATTGAAAATGGAAATCATTAGTGAAAAACGCAAGCATCGTGCTTTCACCAAAAACTATAGTTGTGCAAGAAGGGGATGAAACAAAAGGAATTTACGTTATTCAAGAAGGAAAATTAGAACTTTTTAAAACGATAGAAGGCCATGAGATCCCTCTAGGTGAAATTGCACGAGGTCAAATAATTGGCCTATCCACACTTCTTTCAAAAGAAAGACATGTTGTTACAGCAAGAACGGTAGTTCAAACCGTCGCGTTATTTTATCCATTAGAAGCGATTAATCCCTATTTCAACGAAGTGAATCCTATTATTAATATTTTTATTAAATCGGCAACAGAACGAATTAAGTTTTTTAGCCAACAACTCATTGAAGTTAGAGT
The DNA here is from genome assembly GCF_044369315.1 of Silvanigrella sp. Taxonomy (NCBI): domain Bacteria; kingdom Pseudomonadati; phylum Bdellovibrionota; class Oligoflexia; order Silvanigrellales; family Silvanigrellaceae; genus Silvanigrella; species Silvanigrella sp. The sequence goes on along the minus strand of NZ_JBIPMD010000036.1, from coordinate 12,787 downwards.
CAATGAAAAAAAACTCATTAAAAGCACAGGATCACCTCATCAGCATGGATCCCAACTAGCCTATTTGCTTGCTGCTTTTATAAGACAAGGAACAATCGAACACGATGAAAACAAAATTTATCCATTAAAATCTTTTTTAGTAAATGGAGAATTAATCTTAAATAAAAAATTTGATTATTTAGAAAAAATATTTAATTTATATTCATCAGGCGGCCTCATAAAAACGATATTTGATAAAAAATATGGTAACATCATACTTTCACCAAATGTTCAATTAATAGAAGACTTTGCTTTATTTTCAGCTAATATTGCAAAAAAAGGACTTACTGGATTTATCCCCATTAAATGCCATAAATGGGTTAGTGGCTTAATTCGTATTCATAAAAGATTCAAAGAAAAAAGTGGATCTTTTATGAAAGTGGATTTTGCAAATTTAATAAATAGAGAGCTAGGAAGAGAAGATGGTGATGATATTTTAGTACAGTTATTATCCCTAAAACTTTTATCTGAAAAAGGTGCCGATCAAGCAAGCATGAGAATCATATTAAACGCACCCATGCTGCAAAAAAGAGTCATTTTTGAAAGTATTTCCCTTGGCATTAATGACATTGATAAAATAAAACCTGATGAAAAAAAGACAGTAGCCTAAATCCTTATCTCTAGAAATAAGCCATAATACCGATATAAGAAAAAGACTTATCCTTTATTAGGAGATTGTGTGGTTAGCATTGGTAGACCCATGTTTCAAGTGGGTAGTAATATCTTTGAGCTAATTGAATTTACTGCAACAAAAACAAGTGCAGTAACATCTTCTGATAGAAAAACACCAATATTGTATGGAGTTAACGTTGCGAAAGTAAGAGAAGTCATTCGACTTCCGACAATCGTTCCCTGCTTAACTAATGCGCCTGAAGTATTAGGTGTATTTAATTTAAGAGGCGCTCCCATTCCTGCAATCCATTTAGCTAAAGCATTAGGATATGATGATGAGGTCGTAACACCCACAAGCCAAGTTATCGTAACAGAGTTTTCAAGTAGAAAAGCAGGATTTGTTGTTGCAGGAACAAGAAGAATTAGAAGGGTTAGCTGGGATAAAGTTCTTCCTCCCTCGAGTGATGCTTTTAATACCATTACAGGAATGATGTTAATTGAAAATCAAGACTTTATTTTTATTTTAGATTTTGAACGCATTTTACTAGATATTGAAAGCAGAAGTGGAGGACAAGGAACTTCATCCTTTGCTATCGATAATCCCGTGAATTCGAATCAAAATACGGGAATGGCTTCTACCTCTCCAGGAAATAATAACAACTCACAAAATAATTCGAAAAGGCCTTTAATTTTAGTAGTTGATGACTCACCTACAGCAAGAAGAGCAATCTGTGAATTATTAAGAGGAATGCAGCTTGATATTATTGAATACACCAACGCAGAAGCCGCATGGCAGGATCTCAGCAATTCTGAGCCAGGTTCTGATTTAAGCAAAGTTCAACTTATCGTTAGTGATGTTGAAATGCCAAAATTAGATGGATACTCTTTTGTAAAACGAATTAGAGGAAGTGAAAAACTAAAGAAAATGCCAATTATCCTCCATTCCAGTCTTACAGGAGATGTAAATAAAGAAAGAGCAAAACAAGCGGGAGCAGATGCCTACGTCGGAAAACTAAACCGTAAAGAAATAGTAGAAGCCTTAAAAGCAGCTTTACCACCTTCGTGGACAGGTGCATCGTGAAACCTGAAACCCTCACATTTGCACCAAAACAAATCATTTTTAATGAAGGTGATCAAACAAATGGCATATATCATGTGCAAGAAGGTGAAATTGAGATTTTTCGAATAAGAGAAAATACAGAAGTCATTTTAGGTACTTTAAAAGCAGGTGATGTGTTGGGTACCATCACTCTTTTTTCTAGAGAACCAAGAACAGCAACAGCCCGCGCAGTTACCCAAACAGTAGCTATTTTTTATCAAAATGAAGGTCTTGCTGAAGCTTTTAAAAGCCTGCCTGGTTGGAGCCAAGCAGTTATGAAAGACGCAATTAATAGATTAAAACATGTTAATGATTTGCTTATTGCTACAAAATTAAATGAAAAAAATTTACTTCGAAATATAGGAACTTCACACCATCATTCTGCTCAATTAGCAAGTTTACTTGCTTCTTTTGCACGCAAGGCCTGCATTATGAATGATCTTAACGTACCAATATTACAAATGAATGATTTTTTAACATTAGCCGAAAATATTTTAATGAAAAAATTTAGTTATCTAGAAAATATTTATAAAGCTTTTATTGATTGTGGATTGATAAAAGAAATAGAAGATAAAAAATACGGAAAAATTTTATCAAACCCCAGCCTTCAAGTTCTTGAAGATTATTCTTTGTTTTCAATTAATGTTGTAAAAAAAGGAACGAATTTATTTACTCCTAAAAAATATCATCCTTGGATGTCATCTTTAGCAAGAATTAGCCGCAAAAATAATAATCAAAATAAATTTAAAAAGAGTGAAATTGCGATTCTTCTTCAAACAGATTTAGGAAGACAAGATGGTGAAGTCATGATTGCCGATTTAGTTCAAAATGAAATCATAGAAGAAATCAATGAATTTATTCAATTTGTTCCAACAAAACTTCAAAAAACAGTCGTATTTGAAAGTTTATCCCGAATCATTAAAGATATAAAACCTTAAAATAAATATTTTAAATTATAATTCAATCTTCCTTTCAATTTATTAAAAATATAGTACTAAGAAAAACAACGAATATTTTAACTAAAATTAAAAAATATTATCGTTAATAAAAATAATTTATTTGAGGAAACTATGAAATATTTCGGTAATTTATTATTATTTTTTATTATAATTTCAAATACAATATACTCTTGCAATAAAAAAGAAAAAGATTCTATTATTTCAAATAAATATTGCGAAAATGCAGACTCTTTATCCTATACAAGTAACAACAAAATTGTAAATGGCTGTGAGTTTAACGAAAATATTTTAAATATTTTCCCAGAATCAAAAAGCGTTATTTCTATCGTTTCTGGTTCAGGATTATGTTCTGGAACATTTATAACAGAAAATATTATTTTAACTGCAGCACATTGTTTTGACATAAATAAATTATCAAATAATAAAAAAACATTAGACAATGAAATTAAAAATATAACGGTATATTCAGATCTATCTCATGATATTTACCCATTGAATAAAAATAAACTAAATACCTCATCTATTTCTTCGCTGACAATTCATCCTTTTTTCAAAAAAAATTGCTCAAATAAAAACAACATTTTAAGTGGATTCCATCAATGCAATCTTGCGGATATTGCAATATTAAAATCGACAAAAAAAAGCAAGTGATTTAGGGGCAAAAATTTCTAAAATAACAACAGAAATATCACAAAATGAAAATATTATTTTAGTAGGATATGGAAAAAATAAAGAAACAGATTTACCTATCAAAAGGATTAAAAAATGGGGTTTTTCTAAGCTTTATGATTTTAATTTTTTTCAATTTAGTTTAAGTAACATAAAAATTCAAAATGATTCCTATATTTCTTTAGGCGAATTCTATATAACGGTTATGTCACCTTATATTTCGCCATCTTATTTAGATAATCCTAGAAAAGCATTTCTTTTTGTTGAAGATGATAATTATGGAATTTGCCAAGGAGATTCGGGAGGCCCTCTTTTTGTAAAAAGAGGGCATGAATTTTTAATAGTTGGAATTATTCATGCAAATATCGGAAAAGCACCTCAAATTTGTGAATATAAAAAGAGTATAAATATTAACATTGGTGCTTATAGGGAATGGTTAAAAAAAAGAAACTAAATTGTTAGGGGAAAATATTTCTTTTTATTAAATTATTTTAACCAAATTTACCATGAACATAATCAAGCGATTGTTTATCTTTAGGATTAGAGAAAAATGTTTTTGTATCTGAAGCTTCTACAATTTCTCCGTTTGTCATAAATACAGTATCATCACTTGCACGCATGGCTTGTTGCATATTGTGTGTTACCATAACTATTGTAAAATCTTTTTTGAGTTCCATCAAAAGATGTTCAATTTTTTGAGTTGAAATAGGATCGAGAGCAGAGCAAGGTTCATCTAATAATAAAATATCAGGCTTTACAGCAATTGTTCTTGCAATACAAAGACGTTGTTGCTGCCCACCGGAAAGTCCTAATCCTGAAGCGTTTAAATGATCCTTAACTTCATCCCATAAAGCAGCAGCTCTTAAAGCCCATTCTACTCGATGCTGTAAATCTTTTTTACTTAGCTTTTCATGCATTTTAACTGCAAATGCAATATTTTCATAAATAGACATAGGAAATGGAGTCGGCTTTTGAAAAACCATTCCAATTTTAGTGCGCAATTCATTTAAATCCACATTGGATTCAAGAATATTTTTTCCATGCACAAGGATACTTCCATAAGCTTTTTGCTCTGGATATAAACTATAAATTCGATTTATTGTTCTTAATAATGTTGATTTTCCAGATCCTGATGGACCAATTAGCGCCGTAATTTTATTTTTACGAAAAGAGATATTGATATTTTTTAAGCGATGTTTGTTACCATAGTAAAAGTTAAGATCTTGAATAGAAATTTGTGAACTATCTCTTAATACAACCAAATTATCTAACCCCCCTTCTGTTTCGGGAATCCCTGATGAAGATTGACCTGAAAATGCAGGATTTTTAGAAGAATTTAGAAAAAAGTTCATGAGCGTTTTCCCCCAGACTTAGCAAAATAGCGAGTTAAAATATTTAAAAATAAAACTACGACTGTAATAAGGAGCGCCCCACCCCAAGCAAGATCTTGCCAATTATGATATGGGCTCATGGCAAATTGATAAATAGTAACTGGTAAGTTCGCAATCGGTTGTGAAAGACTTGTACTCCAAAACTGATTGTTTAAAGAAGTAAAAAGTAACGGAGCCGTCTCACCGGAAATTCGAGCAATGGCTAATAAAATTCCAGTAAGAATCCCTTGTTTTGAAGCACGCCAGGCGATGTAAACAATAACACGCCACTTTGGTAAGCCAAGAGCTATGGCAGCCTCTCTTAATTCGTTAGGTACCAAATTAAGCATGTCTTCAGCACTGCGGGTAATGATAGGGCAAGCGATCATGGCAAGAGAAATAGCTCCTGCAAAAGCTGAGTAATTGCCCATAGGATGAACAACAACGGTATATACAAATAGACCAACAATTATAGATGGTGCGCTTAGCCAAACATCATTGACAAATCGAATCACAGAAGCAATTTTTTTGCCTCGAGCATATTCTGATAAAAAAGTAGCTGCAAAAATACCTACAGGAGTAGCAACTAAAACAGCAGCAACTGTAATAATAAAACTTCCAACAATTGCATTTCTTAAACCTCCTCCAATGGAATCGGGAGCAGGAGTATCCATAAAAAAGAAATTTAAGCTTAATGCAGGAAAACCATGAATAATTAATGCATAAAAAATAGAACTTAATATCGTAATTCCAAATAAAACAGAACCAATACAAAGAGAAGTAAATATTTTATTATTTAGTTTACGAGTAACTTGATTTCTTTTCATGAATGAGCTCCCGCTTTCTTTCTATTGATACGTAACATAAGCAAACGAGCAAATGCTAATATTAAAAAAGAAAGTACAAAAAGAATCATTCCAAGCTCAAGCAAGGAAGCAGGATATAATTGTCCTGTAGCTTCATTAAATTCATTCGCAATAGATGCTGAAATTGTTGTTCCAGGCATAAATAAAGACGAAGTTAATTCTTTTGAATTACCAATAACAAAGGTAACAGCCATGGTTTCGCCTAGAGCTCTTCCAAGACCTAACATAAGACTTCCAATCATTCCTTTACGAACATAAGGAACAATTACTTTACGAACAACCTCAAAACGTGTTGCACCAATTCCATAAGCGGCTTCTTTTAAAACAGCGGGAACAGAGCGAAACATATCAATTAGTGTTGAAGAGATATAAGGAATGATCATAATTGCTAATATCAATCCTGCTGTAAAAATTCCAATGCCTAAGGGAGGTCCCCCAAATAAGGTATTTAAAAAGGGAATATCTTCTACAGCTTCAGACACAACGGGTTGGATATGGTTGGATAAAAAAGGAGCAAGAACTAATAATCCCCACATCCCATAAATAATACTTGGAATGCCCGCCATAAGATCGATTAATGTTCGAACTATTTTGGAAATTTTTCCTTGAGAAATTTCAGAAATAAAAACAGCAATGCCAAGGCTTAAAGGAACACCAATCATCATGGCAATAAGAGAAGTCATTAAAGTACCACAAATCGCACTCAATGCACCAAAATGTCCCTGAACTGGATCCCAGACATCGCTAATTAAAAAATGAAAACCGAAAGCATGGATTGCGGGTGCACTTGCTACACACAAAGAAAATAAAACACACATGAGTAGCAAAAATGCGAACCATGCAAAAATCCGAGTTAAGTTTGAAAATAAAAAATCTCCCAAAACCATTCTCCAAATAAAAAGCTCAAGATCAATTAAATAAGTAAATTCAAAACTTTGTTTTCATTATTTCCACAATGGTGATTTATCTTTGTCTGACTTAATATCAGACGCCCATTTTTTTTGTATTAATTTATAAGTATTTTCAGGAATAGGAATGTAATCTAAAGATTTAGCCGAACCAGAACCTTTTGTAAAAGCATAATGGAAAAACTTTAAAACTTCAGATCCTATTTTAGGATTCATTTGATTTTTATGAATTAGAATAAAAGTTGATGCTGTGATGGGCCATGATAGAGACCCTTTTTGATTAGCTAAAAGAACGTACATACCAGGAGACTTTTCCCAATCTGCATGTAAAGCGGCAGCTTGGAAAGATTGTTGAAAAGCTTCACTAACCTTCTTTTCATCTTTGAAATCTTTTGCATCGATTTGGGGAACGGTATTGCCATCTGCATTTTGAAGACGAGCCCATGCTAATTTATTTTGCATTGCATAAGCATATTCAACATATCCAATAGAACCTGGTGCACGTTTCACCATAGTTGTAATACCTTCGTTTCCTTTTCCACCAACACCTGTAATTCCTGATGGCCAAGAAACAGCTGTGCCTGTTCCTGCTTTCCAAATACCAGTAGTCGCTCTTTCAAGAAAATACGTAAAATTATAAGTTGTTCCTGAAGCATCTGAACGATAAACAACAATTATATTTTTATTTGGTAAAGTAACATGCGGATTTAGATCTGCAATACGCTTATCATTCCAATTTTTAATTTGTCCGCTATAAATTTCAGCAATTATTTTTGCATTTAAAATAAGCTGTCCTTGGCTAATGCCTTGGATATTTGTAATAATGACAATTCCACCAATGATCGCGGGAAATTGAAATAATCCTTTTGAATCGAGATCGGACAATTTTAAAGGCATGTCAGAAGCGCCAAAATCTACGATTTTGCCTTCGATCTGTTTAATACCAGCACCTGATCCTGTAGACTGGTAATTAATTTTTGTTCCATTTTCAGTATTATAGGAAGCTGACCATTTATAAAGTACCGGTGCAATAAAACTTGAACCCGCTCCAGTGACTAATTCGTTAGCACTAGCAAATGAGGCGCTAGCAAAAGCAATCGAAATTGCCCAAAGTTGAGTAAAAGACTTTATTCGAAACTTCATAGATCTAACCCTCTAATATAACTCAAGAAAGAAAAGAGTCAATATTTTTGCCCTCAATTCTTAAACTTAGGGAGGGTTATTCTATTTTTATAGGAATTTATATTCCTATGTTGTTAAAAGAATTTGGCTATTAAGTGGCTTTTGCTAAATTTTGAAATATTTTTGACACAAATTTGTCACATAAATTTTAATAGCTAGTATTCCTCTAGGTTTATTGTAAAAAAATAAATTTATGAATATAGTTTGTCTGCTCTTCTGGCCTCATGGCCTATCTTTTCTTATTAAAATAAAGGAAAACTCATCTTGGAACAAAATAACCTTTTTTGTGCTTGGAGTGGCGGACATGATAGCTGCTTGAGTCTTTACCATGCACTAAAGACAAATCAAGTTAAATGCTTAATTGCACCTTTAATTGATACAGGAATGACACAAAAGACAAATCATTTATCCCCTTCTCTTTTGCGCGCACAAGCTGACCTTTTAAAAATTCCTCTGCTTATTTTTAATACTTCTATGGATGATTTTAGTGAAAATTATAAACAAACAATAAATAGTCTAAAAAAATATAAAATATATTGCGGAGTATTTCCTTTTATTACAAATGAAGAACAAAAAGAACTTATAGAAAATATATGTACTTCACAAAATATAGGGACTTTAACACCTTTATGGCGTCGCGATAAGGAAGGTATTTTATCTGAATTTCTTGAATTGGGTTTTAAAGCTAAAATTATTTCAGTAAATGAAAAGTATTTAACACGAGACTTTTTATCCCGCGATTTAGATAAAGAAATTATAGAAGAATTTAGAGTAAAAAAAGTGGATCTGTTTGGAGAAAATGGCGAATTTCAAACCATTATTTATCAAGCACCTTATTTTTCAGACCAATTAAATTTAAAAGATGGAGATATTAATCTTAAAAATGGTCATTGGATTCTAGATATAAGTTTAGTTCAATCCTAATACTGACAATTAGGGAATAAAGGAATTATTAATATAATTTTTTGTATTTGGAACCTTATCAATCAACTCTACTTTTTTCATCCAATTTGAATAATTTTCAAATTTTTTCTCATTTAAATATCCCCATTTTTTGGAATCTGCTTTATATAATGGCGCTAAAAATTTTGCAGAAGCGGAAACTAATTTAGAATCTAATTCTGGGACTTGTTTCATAAATAGTTTTGCTGCTTCTTCAGGATGATGGATTGCAAATTCATAGCCCTTCGAAGTTGCATTCATAAATTTTTTAATTAATTCAGGTTTATTTTTTATCATATTTTCGCTTGTTATTATTAAAGGAGATGGTTTATTTAATTCGGAAAAATGCTCAGAAGGACAATAAGTATCCACAAGGACATGATTTAATTCTGCAGCAAGAATATTCCAGCCTTTATATTCCCATGTAAAATCTACATTTTTTAAAGTTGCAGGTAAAAAATCTTGGGTGCCAGTTGTCATGATTTTAATTTTAGAAAAATCAGCTCCATTTTTCTGCATGATAAACTTTAATGTTGCATTTTCTTCAGGACGTCCCCATCCACCATATCTCTTTCCTTCTAAATCTTTTATATTTTTTATGAGTAAGGACTTTCTCCACACAAAACAAGAAGTATCATTTTGAATTATTCCTGCTATAGAAACAATAGGAACATTTGCATTTCTGGCATAAAGAAGATTGTTTGCATAACTTATTCCAAAATCTGCATTTCCAGTGCCAACAAGAGCTGTTCCTGTTGTTTGTGAAGGATTTAAAATTTTAATTTGAATACCTTCATCATTATAATAACCTTTTGATTTAGCAACATAGAATCCAAGATGATTTGTGTTTGGTTTCCAATCAAGCAATAATGTTACTGTTTTTAATTCATCATGATAATCGTGTTGTTTTACAACGGCATATCCATTTAATATAAAAATACAATTGAAGAAAAAGACCATTACAATTCTAAACATTTGTTTCATTTTTGATACCTTTCCAAATAAGACTTCATCTCTTTACTATTATAAAAATTTGGATTCAAGATATTTTTAACGATTTTAATAAATCGAAATATTTGTTAAGTTTAATAAAAATTAATATGAAAGACAAAATTTTGACTTTTTTGAAAAAAAACAATTTTTTTATTTTAAATATATAATGCTGATTATTAATATTGTAATAAAGGATATATTTTTAATGATCACGATTTATTCAAAAAATAATTATATTTACAAAATAATAAAATTTTTTATCATTTTACTATTTCAATTTATTTTTCTTAAAATTTTTGCTATTAAAAATATTTATCAAATCGCATTGGATGATAATCCTCCCTATTCAATAATAGAGGCTTCCTCAAAACAAAAAGGAATTTTCTATGATATTATGAATGAAGCATTAAACCCTGCAAATATAAAATTTAAATTTACTTTAAAAGATAATTTAATTCATAGAACAAAAGAAGAAATAAACTCACAATTTATACTTTATTATTTATTTAGAACCCCAGAGAGAGAATATAAATATCATTGGATATATCCATTAATAGAAGAGCAGACATGTGTTTTTAATATGAGAACTTCTAAAGAAATAACAAGTATTAATAATTTAAAAAATTTAAATATAATTGGAACCCATTCTGGTGGATCTGGAGAAAGCATATTAAGATCTTTTGGATTAGAGAATAAGATGTATTTTTGCCCAAGCGATGATATTTGCATAAATAGACTTAAATCACGAGAAATAGACGCTTGGATCGCACCAAAAGTAAAGGCCATGTACTTTATAAATAAATATCATATTCAAAATGATTTAAATCAATTTTTCCAAATTTATGAAAGCCAAATTTGGCTTGCAAGCACTTTGAATTTGCACACCAAAGACGAAGATGAATTAAGAATAGCAATTCAAAAATTTATGAAGATAAAGAAATATTCTGCAATTTTGAAAAAATATGATATGAGCCCATATCAGAACGACATTACCCATTAGACAACGAAACAACTCTTTTGGCCTTTAAAAATTTTAAAATCTTTTGTTTCCAAATCCTTTTAATTTATGTTACCTGCAAATCCTCGGTACTAGAGATGAATACTCTCTCGACTTTCTCCTTCTGGAAATAAATTAGGAGTTTTTATGATGATTAGCGCTACGGGTGCTTATATTTCTATAAAGAATTTATCAAAAAGACATGGAAATCTTGAGGTACTTCGTAATATCAATCTTGAAGTAACTCCAGGAGAACTTACTGTTTTAATTGGACCATCTGGTTGTGGTAAATCTACTTTATTGCGCTGCCTCAATGGATTAGAAACTCTAGATTCTGGCACCATTGTAATCAATGGTGTTGTTCTTGAAAAAAATAAAAATTTTTCTCATTCTCAATCTGATTTTGATAAAAAAGCCCGTGCCATACGTGAAAATGTTGGGATGGTTTTTCAAAATTTTAACTTATTTCCACATCTAACTTTGCTAGAAAATATTACAAAAGCGCCCATAGTCGTAAAAAAATGTCTCATAATGAAGCCAAAGAAAAAGCAAAAGATCTCCTTGCTAAGGTTGGTCTTTCCACGCACGCTGATCATTACCCCTGCCAGCTTTCAGGAGGGCAGCAGCAACGCGCAGCTATCGCACGAGCTTTAGCCATGTCTCCCAAAGCTATTTTATATGATGAACCAACCTCGGCACTCGATCCGGGTCTTGTACACGAAGTTCTCCAAGTAATGAGAACGTTAGATAATGAAGGGATGACCCAAATCGTTGTCACGCATGAAATGAGATTTGCGCGTGATGTTGCTGACCATATTGTCCATATGCAAGATGGAAAAATAGTCGAAATAGGGACTCCAGAACAAATATTTACCTCTCCAAGTGACGAAAGAACTCGTCATTTTTTAAGAAATTTCAACTAAAAGAATGGAGAAAACACAATAATGTTTAACTTCCGTTACCTCATTGTTTCTTTATTTTGTTTATTTATTCCTATTCTTTCTTACAGTAACGAAGATAAAAAAATATTAAAATGGGGGAGCGATGCAAATAGCGGCGCTCCTTATGTATTTCGCGATGCAAAAGACCCTAATAAAGTAATAGGACTTGATGCAGATATCATTAATGCCATTGCAAATCATATAGGTATGAAAGCCGAATTTGTCCAAAATCAATGGGAAGGACTCATTCCTGGCCTTCTTGCCGGAAATTATGACCTGGTAATTGATGGTCTCGAAATTATTGATGAGAGAAAACAAACAATTAGTTTTTCTGACCCTTATTATATCACAAGTGAACAAATTGTAGTAAATAAACAAAATTATGATATCAATAAATTAACAGATTTAAGAGGAAAACGAGTTGCTACTTTACCCGCTTCTTTAGCTTATAAAATATTAGAAGATGTTGGTGATGTTAAAATAGCCAAATATGATGTTGAAGTAAATGCATATGCAGATCTTGCCATTGGTGATAGACTTGATGCGGTTTTACTTGATTTACCTATCGCTCAATATTACGCAAAACACAATCCAAAGCTTAAATTTGTAGGCCCTCCTGTTGGAAGAATGGAATATGGCATTGCTTTTCGTCAAAAGGACAAAGAACTACGTTTAAAAATAAATAAAGCGATAGATGACCTTATTAAAAATGGAGAAATGCAAAATATTCTTGAAAAATGGGGTCTATGGAATAAAACGACAGCAGAAGAATGGGGAGTCTCTGCAGAATATAAAACCCAACCCGTTGCCTATCAAGATTATTTAAAACAAATAGGAATTGAACACACTTGGGTTGATAAAGTAAAACAATATGCTAGTTTTTTACCCTTATTAGGAAAAGGAGCTATTGTTACCTTACAAATTTCTATTTTAGCAATGATTTTAGCTGTAACTTTAGGTTTATTTATAGCTATCGTTCGTTTACATGCACCTCCCTTTTTCTCTAAAATAGCTCTTATGTATGTTGAAATAATTCGTGGAACTCCTTTATTAATTCAACTTTATATTATTTTTTATGGATTGCCTCACTTAGGGTTAAAACTAAGTCCCTTTTTTGCTGCCGTTATTGGATTAGGTTTAAATTATGCGGCAAGCGAAGCTGAAAATTATAGAGCTGGCATGACATCCATTCCCCCAAGCCAACTAGATG
>NZ_JBIPMD010000134.1:0-8799 GCF_044369315.1 Silvanigrella sp. | reverse complement strand
AACGGCATCCAAAGTCCGTTCAACAAAGGGCTTGCTTGTCCATGTTTTCGGAAGATTTTCTGCATGCCTTTTTAAGTACATATTCTTTTTCTAAAAACACATTCTCAACTCTTAACTGGCATTATTAAATAATTTGTTATTGGTTTATTTCTGCGGTCCATATATTTTCTTTAAAATTAATATTTAAATTAAATGAAATTTTATCAATACGAATACTTATCCTTGAAGTAGAGGTAGAATTATCCGCTTTAAAAACCAATGCGCATCGACTACCTGAATTGAGAGTTTTTATTCTTGATATAATATAATTATCTTCAGCATCATTATCGACACATTGGAAATTACCTTCATAATGTATATCGTTACTATCCTTTGTTCGTTGTTGAAGACTTAACTTTTTTAAATCAGTCAAATTAATTTCATTAATTATAACCGAGCCTTCAGTTCGTGAATTATCACGGATTTGAAGTCTTGCAAATTGAGGATCATCTAAAGATGTAAATGATATTTCAATATCATTAAAAACAGAGGTATAAATGGAGGTAAAAATAGCGGTATCTTTTGCCTTTTCAAATAGATGTAGTGAAAAATTATCAGCATTCATTTTACCAGTAATAAATTTATGATCATTAGGGTCGTTTTGATTTACATAATTTCCGAATATTTTTTTAGAATACTTATTTTTAATTTTAAAAGGAGAATTTTTATTTTGTGGATTGTAATCAATATTATTTATATTAAAACTTTTTATCCTTAATTCACAATTATATCTAACACCAATAGGAAAATCAATTGTCTCATTTCCGTCTTTTGTAAATTTTTGATCTATTGTATAAGAACTACCATCACTATAAATAAGACGAGGGCAGTGTAATTGTGTGTTTACTTCCCAGTTTCCTAAAGTAGAATCGTTATTTCCCGAGTTTCTTGTATTGAATGAGAATTTAGTGAAAACAATGCCTGAGATTAAATTAGGTGTTCTTTCTTGATTTTTGCATCCTGATAATGAAAGGGAAAGATATAAAAAAATAATTGGAGAAGACAATATGATTCCAAAAGCTTTCAACATTAAAATTTTCATTCCTTTCCCTTTTTATTTTTTAATTAGATTTCGGAATTTTAATTACTCGGTATGAGTTACCAATAGAAGTTACATTTGCTAGAACAATATATTGATCATTACCCTTGAGATCCTTCCAGTTATCTCTATCCCCAAGAGTAATATCAGAACAATCTTTTGAACCAGTAGCAGCATTATAAGCATTATTTACTCCATTGTAAGTGCTCATAACAGGTTTAAATGTGGTAATTGAGCCGGATGGAGTAAGATCCTTTTTATCTGTAATAATTTTACATCCTGTTGTATTATCGCCGGTTGTTGGCCAGGTTGTGTTACCTCTAATTATTTTTGAAAGGGTATGGTTAATATTAGGACTTGCATTATTATTTACCTTAAAACTATTTTTAATCAGTCTTAATGAAAGTGGATTTGGCAATTTTACTTCATTAAACTTAAATTCTTTTTGAGTGGTACTTAATTCATTCCAAGTTGATAAAGCTTCAGATGCAAAGTCTAGTAAAACAAGTGTTAAAGGATCGCTCTCACTTGTTTTTACTCCATTTAAGTATTTTTTTATGTTAGAATCAGTTGTTTTAGTATATTCACCGTGAGTTAGAGCTCTTGAAACAGTATTAGCTTTATCATATAATAAAGTTAATGCGGTTGAACTATTATAATCTTGGGTATTAGATGTGGCATCTGTATAATTAAATCTATTAATTTTAATAGTGCAATCTTCTCCATTTACAACTTCAAATTTTGAATCAACATTAGTAATAGAATATATGCTAGTATCAGAACCACAAACTACTTCAGCTTCAACTGTATATGTATTAATAGCAGTTGCACTATGATTTAAGGAAAGATTTGTTCTAACTTGCTTTTTTGCTTTTGGAGAGCTTTCTCCGCCACGTGAGCAACTATTAAGCATCACAACAGCAAGACTCATTCCAATTGACAAAGCATTTTTATAAATCATTAAAACTCCTAAATAATAACAAACAAAACAATTTTAAAATATAAGTAAACTATTTGTTTTTTAATAAAAACCATAACCGCATTCTTGTGGTTAGGAAGTTTTAAATAATTCGTCAACCAATGAATTTTATATTTTTAAAAATATATCATCTTAATCATTGAAAAATTATATATAAATTAGGATATTATGTCTTATTTTTGAATAATATTGCTATATTGGTAAGAAATCATAATAATAAAATAGTGCTTGTAGAGATGTTTTAGAAAGTTTAATTAAATGTAATAATGATGTTAAAGAGCTAAATTACTCCCAATTAGGTATTTTACTTTTGAATTTGTAACGACCTTATCTAAGCATTTAAAATAGTCTTTTTCTCTTATTTTAATGAATAAAATAGAGGATTCATTCACAAATTTTTATCGTTCATCTTTTTAATTATCGATAATCTTCTATATCATGTCTATTCTTGAGAAGATTTCAACCGAATTAAAAAACAATATGCCACACCTCATGTACCTAAAATTGCATAATAATTTAATAGGCAGTAATATGATTGCGTATAAAGTTACAAATCATGTAGAGGAGAACACTTTGCAAAACAATGATAAATGTCCTTATTCAAGTGGTTTTCGTAAAAACACAATCTTAGGAACACAAACCAATGCAGATTGGTGGCCTAATCAATTAAACATAAATATATTGCATCAACATTCAAAATTATCGAACCCTATGGATCCTCAATTTAATTATGCGCAAGAATTTAAAAGTTTGAAATTAAATGCGGTAATTAAAGATCTTCATGCGCTAATGAAAGATTCTCAGGAGTGGTGGCCAGCAGATTATGGTCATTATGGCCCGTTTTTTATACGAATGGCTTGGCATAGTGCAGGAACGTATCGAATAGCAGATGGTCGTGGTGGTGCGGGTTCTGGGACACAACGTTTTGCTCCTTTAAATAGTTGGCCCGATAATGGCAATCTCGATAAGGCGCGCCGTTTGCTTTGGCCTATCAAGCAAAAATATGGCTGTAAAATTTCATGGGCCGATTTAATGATTCTTGCAGGAAATATTGCTCTTGAATCTATGGGGTTTAAAACTTTTGGTTTTGCGGGTGGCCGTGAAGATGTTTGGGAACCAGGTGAAGATATTTTTTGGGGAGCAGAAGGAAAATGGCTTGGTGATGAGCGTTATAAAGGCAATCGACAATTAGATAATCCTTTGGCTGCAGTTCAAATGGGTCTTATTTATGTCAATCCAGAAGGACCAAATGGCAATCCAGATCCTAAGGGTTCTGCTCGTGACATTCGAGAAACTTTTGCAAGAATGGCAATGAATGATGAAGAAACCGTTGCACTTGTAGCAGGTGGACATACGTTTGGAAAAACCCATGGAGCAGCCGATCCAAGTAAATATATGGGTCCTGAGCCAGAAGGTGCAGAAATTGAAGAACAAGGACTCGGATGGAAAAATACTTTCGGCACCGGAAAAGGCGCTCATACAATTACAAGTGGTCTTGAGGGAGCTTGGACGGCAACTCCTATAAAATGGGATAATTCTTATTTTGAAACCTTATTTGGATTCGAGTGGGAATTAACAAAAAGCCCTGCGGGAGCGCATCAATGGATTCCTAAAGGGCAATCGGGAGCAAATACGGTTCCAGATGCACATATTCCAGGAAAATTTCACAAACCCATGATGAGCACGGCAGACATGGCTATGCGCATGGATCCTGTTTATGAAAAAATATCTCGTCGATTTATGGCAAATCCAAAAGAGTTAGCAAATGCATTTGCGCGCGCTTGGTTTAAGTTAACGCATCGAGATATGGGCCCCGTAGCTCGCTATCTAGGACCATTAGTTCCAAAAGAAGAACTCATATGGCAAGATCCAATTCCAAAGTTAAATCACAAATTGATTGCTGAGAAAGAGATTAAAGCGTTTAAAGCAAAAATATTAAAATCGGGTCTTACTATATCTCAATTAATTTCAACAGCTTGGGCATCTGCTTCCACATTTCGCGGCAGTGATAAACGCGGAGGTGCAAATGGAGGGCGCATTCGTTTGGCACCGCAAAAAGATTGGGAAGTAAACCAACCTGAAGAGCTTGCCAAAATTCTTGAGAAATTTGAAAAAATTCAAAAAGATTTTAATAGCAAACAAAGAGGCAAAACAAGAATTTCTCTTGCCGATTTGATTGTTTTAGGTGGTTGTGCTGCTGTTGAAGTTGCCGCAAAAAAAGCAGGACATGTTGTTAAAGTTCCCTTTACACCAGGACGTATGGATGCTTTGCAAAGCCAGACAGATAAAGAATCTTTTTCTGTACTTGAGCCTACATCCGATGCTTTTCGTAACTATATTCGCAAAGGACAAGAACAAGCAGCGGCTGAACTTTTAGTAGATCGTGCCAATCTTTTAACTCTTACTGCTCCAGAAATGACTGTTTTAATTGGTGGCATGCGCGTTTTAAATACCAATTATGGCAATACCAAACATGGTATTTTTACGAATAAACCAGGAGCATTAACAAACGATTTTTTTGTTAACTTGCTTGATATGAATACCAAGTGGCAAAAGTCAACTGGTTCTAAAGGAGTATTTGAAGGGCGAGATCGCGCTAAAGGAAATTTAAAATGGACTGCTACCGTTGCTGATCTTATTTTTGGATCAAATTCTCAACTCAGAGCATTAGCAGAAGTATATGCTAGTAGTGATTCTAAGAAAAAATTTGTGCTAGATTTTATTGCTGCTTGGAATAAGGTAATGAATTTAGATATCATAAAGACTAAAAAATAAACAAATTACTTTTTTTGTTTCCTTATTTCCTTGTAGAATTCATATGTTCCTCTTTTATAAGATGACAGAAAAGCAAAATTAAAATTATAATTAAAAAACTTATTAAAAAATAGAATTATATTTATGATTTAAAAATAAAAATCGAATATGAGATATTGGTATAATATTTTCTCACATTATATAGCTCCTTTTTGAATTCTAAGTAGAGCAAATCTTTTTGTTCGAAAAATAATATTATGAAAGGATTTTATAATATGGGTGATTTTGAGGCATTAAATTTATCAACATCTCAGCAAATCGAAAATAGTTCACAAGAAGCTTATTTGAAGAAAATGGGAAACAACCTCATTTCGCAAATAAAAAAATCATATGAAACTCATAAAATGATAAATATGAGAATGAATGTTAATAGTTTTGATATTTATGAAAAAAATGTATTATTTTATTATTTGAATTCAAGATATTTTGGATTCATAGATAATAGTTTAGCCAACCATATTCTTTATTCATTGAGTTTATTAAAAAATGATTTTCCAAATATTTTTGAAATTTTAGTGGATCCTACATTAATTATTAAAAAACATTTATTTGAAAGTTTTTTAATTTACTGTAAAAATTATAAATCAACATCAAGAGTGAATAATTGGACAAATGTAAGAGAAATTTTGATTCATGGAAAGAATAAATTTAACGAAATTCAAAATATGATATCACAAAATGATATTTGGATTGTTCGTTCTCAATTTAGAAAAACTCTTCCACAAAAAGATTTTTATCGAGCTCTTGGTTTAAATGATGAAAATGCATTTCCAGTAAGTTTAATGTCTGCTGTAATTCGAAATATTAAAAATATAGAATATCCAAAGATAGATCTATTAGAGTATTTTAAAAAAAATAAACATTTTAATAATTTTAATTTTTTAAAATCGAGCGCAACTATAAATAATATTGTAAATCTCTTTGATCAAAGAAAAAAAGAATATATTTTAAATGATGCAAAAAGAAAAGCGGCATTAAAATCTATTTTTAGTCCACAACTAAAAAATGAATTTTTTGATATTGTTTCCTCTTATTTTAAAACAATAGATTCTATTTTATCAAATTCTACAGATAAAATTTTTTTGCACAATTATATTATGCCTATTTCGGTAATTGCAAATTTCCGTGTTTCTCCTGCATTTAATAATAGTAAGTTATTATTTTTATTGAGTGGTATTTTACCATCTAAAGAAAGCAATGACTTTAATTATTCTTTTTTCTTATCTCCCGGAAAAAAAATTTCATGGATGAAAGATACCTTAAAAGAATTAGGGCTTGATCCCCAATTTTTAAATTCCAATTTGAGATTTAAAGCAATGGATGAATTAAAAAAACTCGATCCGTTGCAGTCTATTAGTCAATTTAGACAAGTTTCCATGTCGGTTGCTTCTACTTCGGAACAATCTGGTCAATCTTTTTCCTATTTTAAACTTTACCGAATGCGACTAACGGAACTCGATTATTTTAGTGAAGCACAAACAAATAAAATGAACTTTGAAACAGAAAATTTTGAAAGATTAAAAGGCTCCTTAGAAGATTTCGTGCTTGGACCTATTTGCAAAGATATGATAGCAGAGTCAAGGTTTTTTTCATTTGATAAAGAAAACAGGGGAGAAAAATATGATCTTTACGCTAAGGTAATAAGGCGAAGAAATCCTGAGCTTCATAAAAATTATACTGAACTTACAAGTAATGGTGTTTTAAAAAGAACTTCATTAGAAGCGGATTATGAAAGATCGGCAAAAAGAAAATTTACAAATCAGGATTTAAAATATTTTGAAGAATTAATTCAAAGAGAGGAATAATATTATTTAAAAATAGGAATGATTATATTAATTCTAATCTCTCTTGAGGTGTTGTGTTTTTTAAAACATTTGAAGAAATTCTTAAAAATTCTTCATTTAACTCTAACTTATTTCCAAGCCAAATTGGATAAATAAGATGATCCGCATACATATCTTTTGTATTTGGATGAATTAATATATTTAAATTTTGTCGATTTAGCATTAACCATGGTACAAAAGTATGAAATGTTTCTATACTAAAATCAGCCTCAAACATAGGTACAGGGTGTGGTCCAACTGGTCTTTCAAATAAATTTGAAACGATAATATTTTGAAAACGGTTTGAAATTAATTGCGCTAGTTCTTTAGCAGTCTCAAAACCATTATGCATTTCGTAGTAAACATGGGCATGGTAACTATCAATTTCATCTATTGACATTTCTTTTTTTATTGTCATAAATTCCCTATTTTCTGTAGTTTAACGAAACACGATTTAGGTGAAAATTTAATAATGCTCAATGTAAATTTTAAAATAAAATTAGTCAATTCACAATTTAAGAATATTTTTTTAGTTAATTTATTAAATTTTTTAAATATTAATAAATTAACAAGGTATAAAAAAAGAAAGAGAATAAAATAAAATTTATTCTCTTTCGCAAATTGTTAATCCAAAAAAATTTTAAATAATAGTAAGCTTAACTTGAACATTGTTTCTTGTTGCATTTGAATATGGACAAACAATATGGGCTTTTTCAACAATGTCTTTTACTTTTGCTACTTCTAAATTTGGAACATGAATTTTTAATTCAACTTCAATTCCAAATCCATTTGGAATGGGTCCAATGCCAACAATGCCTTCGATTGTTGTATCAGCGGATAATTGAATTTTTTCTAGACCAGAAACGTGCCTCATAGCGCCTAAAAAGCAAGCGCTGTAGCCCATTGCAAATAGCTGCTCTGGATTTGTTCCTTCTCCGCCTGGTCCACCTAGTTCTTTTGGAACAGATAGATTGAATTTTACTTTACCGTCTACAGTTTCTGTTTTGCCATCACGACCGCCTGTAGCTTTCGCACTTGTTGAATATAAAACCTTCTCTAACATAAAACCTCCAATTGTATCGCGTTATATTATATCTTTCACGATATAAAATGTTAAAAAAATCAAACTCTTCTTTTCAGCAATGCCGTTCTTAACTTTGCCAGTCCCTGCATCAAGTGATTCATTTCCTCTTTCGTGAGATTGCTACTATTCCCTAGCTCCGCTGGAATGTGGCTAACCTTATCCTTAAGGTTTCTCCCCTTTTCCGTTAAGGTGATATTGACTTGTCTTTCGTCCGTAATTTCACGCTTTCTTTCGATAAATTGCAAAGACTCTAACCTTTTTAGCAGCGGTGTAATTGTGCTTGTCTCAAGATAAAGACTATTACAAATTTTCGAAACGGTTTGAGGTTCCTTTTCCCATAGTACAAGCATTACCAGGTACTGTGGATAGGTTATGCCTAATTCTTTCAAGAGCTTCTGATAAGCTTTATTAAAGCTTAATGAAGTTGAATACACTAAAAAACAAAGCTGTTGGTCAAGAATCAAGGACACATCACTCTCCCTTAATATCATAATACATCGCTTACGATTATATTGCAAGCAATTATTTAGGATTTTTATATTCCTATTGAATTTAATTGTTTAATCATATTGGTGCAAATCCAAAAAGCTCCATAAATTCAATGAAATTTGAATTAATTTTTTACTTAATAATTACTTTTGACATTTAACTTAAAACCACTAAAAGTCGATAATCAAACCACATAAAGTTTTTCCAATAATCTATTTTAGTATTTTGAGGTAATTTAACAGCATGAAGGTTCTTGCCATTGATGATAGCAAATTAGCTTTGAGTCAAGTTGAGAGATTGATTAAAGATATTATTCCAAATGTGGAAATGTTAAAATTTCAAGATCCAAAAGAAGGAATAGAAATAGCTAAAATACAATTTTCTGAAATCGATTTTATTCTTGTGGATGTGTCCTCCCAATAAGTGCATTTTACAAACACAATGAATGGAATTAAATTTTTTATAGAGAGTGGTTTTTGATTTTGTTGATAGTATCAAGATAATTCCAAGGTAACCAATCTTTTGGGTTTTG
>NZ_JBIPMD010000345.1:0-2626 GCF_044369315.1 Silvanigrella sp. | reverse complement strand
CGGAACTTGAATCGGTTGGTCTCAATGACTGTGGGAATAGTCCAATTGTCTTTGGGAACTGACATTGATCGACTGCACATGATGTATTTTGTCCTAAAGCTACTGAAACAAAGTTTTTGGAATTTTGGATTACAAATGGTGCCTTAGTAGTACTATTTTTTGAACCTGTTTGTCCTAAAGAATTATCACCCCAGCAAACCATTTTATTGTCCGTATCAGCTGCATCTTTTATGATTCCGCAATAATGATTTAATCCTGAAGAAATACTATCTAGCTTTAAATTAGGTATAACTTGAGGATTTGCATTCATTTGAACTCCACCATCGGAAATTCCTAATTCTCCATATTGATTCGAACCAAAACAATAAACACTATTATCATCTGCAATGGCACATGTTGAGTTTTTTGTAACAGCAAAATCAATAAATTTTAAGTTTGAAGTTGTAATTTTTTCAAATTCACTCAAATAATTTGTATTTTTATAACTTCCATCTCCTAATTGCCCCATTGTATTTTCACCAGAGCATTTTAGAGCTCCTTGATCTGTAATCAAGCAAACATGATTAGATCCTAAAGCAACTTTTGTTACTTTATCTCCACTTAGGTTAACTAATTGGGGATAAACATCTTGAGGTGAAGACGTTGGTACTTTAGACCAGCAATATAAATTGTTGTCCATGGAAACACCACAAACTTTATCTGAAATTGCGGCAAGATGTTTAAATCTTTGTTGACTTACCCATGGAGTAGAAACTGGAGAATTCCAAGGATTTGCTAATTGATCAGATAAGCTATTTGATGAACTGGAACACATTGCCCTGCCGCCATTTAAACTTATCCCACAAAAATTTCCACTTACAACATTTAAACTTGAATAAGTATTTTTACTAATAAAACCCCAGCACTGTAAATTGTTATTTTTTGTAATTCCACAAGTTGATCTTGAATTTCCTGTTAAAGAAACAAAACCATATGATAAATTTTGAAATGGTATTTTAGGTTCAAAATGAGAA
Organism: Silvanigrella sp.; assembly: GCF_044369315.1. Taxonomy (NCBI): domain Bacteria; kingdom Pseudomonadati; phylum Bdellovibrionota; class Oligoflexia; order Silvanigrellales; family Silvanigrellaceae; genus Silvanigrella; species Silvanigrella sp. The sequence goes on along the minus strand of NZ_JBIPMD010000345.1, from coordinate 1,613 downwards.
TACAAAGAATTTCCAAAATCATCTTTTACCGAAATACTTCCTTCGCTTGGAGTTCCACCTAATTGACCATAATTATTATCACCAAAGCAATAAGGAGTTCCATCTGTAGTAAGAGTACAAGTTGAATTATTATATAAGTATACAGAACTGAATTTTAAATTTTGAAAATCAGGATAATTATTACTCATAATTTCCCTTGGCACAGGAGATAATGTAACGTATCTTGGATCATTAGAAAGCTGTCCAATGCGATTATTTCCCCAACAATCTACTTTTTAATCCGTTGTAACGGCACAGACATGAGCCCTACCAGCCGAAACGGATGTATAGTTTTTACTGCCTGCTAAAAATAATTTTGTTTCAGCTGTACTAATGTTTCCATTACCAACTTATCCAGAACTATTATCTCCAGAACAATATACTTTTCCAAAATTTCCTATACTATTTTTGCCTTCATTTGTAATAGCGCAGAAGAACCTGTCTCCTGCAGTAACTGCAAAAAAAGATTTTCCATTTAAAGAAATTTCTTTAGGTAACCGATTCACAGCAGGATTGATTACCGAAGTTGCCAATTGCCCTTTTGAGTTATCACCCCAGCCATATAACTTACCCTTAGCAGTCACAGCATATGTATTACGGTAACCAGTTGCATAAGATATAAACTGTTCATTAGGTAACACTCTTACAGTTGTAGAAGCATAAACATCGGATCCATTTCCAATTTGTCCATAAAAATTGCTCCCCCAACAATATAAGTTTCCACCTTTTACAGAAATTCCACATTTATGCTCTGTACCTAATGAAATAGAAATATATTTTCCTAACCAACCTGATTCATTTGGAGGTAATTTTGCGCTGTCTTTATAAAGATCAAAACAAACCAAATCACCACTTGGATTTTTAACCGTACACAGACTGTTATCATTGCTAGATATATTTGAATACTCTTGATTATTATTCCATATTATTGAATAAGGAGTGATTTTTTGATCTTGTTTTGCTGCAAATGTATAATTTTGGCAAAGTATACCAGTGGAACAAATCAAAAATATATATTTCATATTCATTTTTCCCATATTAAAATTATTATAAACGATAGCAAGAAAATATATTTAATTACTGTTGATATAATAAAAAAATAAATAAACAAAATCAAGTGCAAAAAAAATAAATAAATATTTTTAACTAGCCAATTTTTAATTAATTTATTTTTAATTAATTTAAAAATTTTGAAAAATAATTATTACAAAATATTCATTCTAAATTAATTTTTGGTTATCTTTTAGATGTTTTATTTTTTTATTACAATAATATAATACAATATTGTTATTTTTTTTTATATATATTAATATTTTTTATAAATATTTTAAATTTAAAAATTTTTTAATATTTATTTGCTTTATTTAAAATAATTTGGTAGGAGGGTTCTATCGTTATACAATTTTAAAATAATGAATATAAGCCTTATTAATTTTAATTATTAATAAAAAGGGAGATTAAATATGGTGCGCCAAGATAAGTGCGTAAGAACCAGTGAGTGCGAATCTCACCCACGTAAAGATTAGCCATCAGCGTGGAAGTAAGCAGTGCGATTAATAAGGTAACAAATTAAT
>NZ_JBIPMD010000133.1:0-8898 GCF_044369315.1 Silvanigrella sp. | reverse complement strand
AGCAAAACCCAAAAGATTGGTTACCTTGGAATTATCTTGATACTATCAACAAAATCAAAAACCACTCTCTATAAAAAATTTAATTCCATTCATTGTGTTTGTAAAATGCACTTATTGGGAGGACACCCAGCAAAAAGACAGATTGAACTTCTATCATATAATAATCTAACAACTTTCTTTAAAACTTGTAAATTCTAAAACTCTTTAAACTTGAACAACTAAAATAATTAATTTTATAACAAAAACTTTTATTAAAAATGAATTTTAAATATAGATAAATCAAAAAAACCATATATTCTTAATAGAATTTATGGTTTTAATGGATGTAAACCTAAACTAAATCATGAAATTTTTTCTTTAGCAAATTATCAAAAGAAATTTTTCTGAGATGTTGCATTATTAAATCAACAGATCCCCTTTCACCATATGGATTTATAGCTGAATGAAGATTACTTTGAAAAGATTCCTTGTAAATGTCATCTAAAGCAGAACGAATCGACTCAAAATTCGGCTCACAATCTATAACACTTGAAGCTTTAAGTCTTCCTTTTTGTCTATCTCCAATGTTTATCGTTGCTTTCCTAAAAGAAGGAGCTTCTAATAGACCACTTGACGAATTTCCAATTACAGCATCAACTTGAGAAAGACATGATAAGTAAAGCAATTGCCCAAGAGATTGAAATAACACTGAATTATCATTTTCCTTAACAAATTCTTCAATCATTTTCGCAAGAATTTTACTATCTTGATCTGCATTAGGCATCGTAAATATAAGCAAACAATCTTTTCTTAATGTAAGCGCTTTAAGTAACTCACCCATTTGTTGGCACGAAGTAAGATTTTCAAGCGTAACAGGATGAAAAGTTATAAGAAGATTTTTTTTCTTAAACTTTAACTTAAGATATTTTTCAATTTGCTCTCTTGGTAAAAGATTAATTCGATGAATAGCATCTACTCCAAGCCCCCCGACATTAAAAACATAGTCAGGATTTTCTCCGAGTTGTATGACTCTATTTCTATATTCATTCGCAGCTACAAAATGTATATGAGAAAACTTTGTTAATGCGTGACGTATGCTTTCATCCATAGCACCAAGAGTAACTTCACCACCATGTAAATGGGCAATCGGAATCCTATGAAACAAAGCAGAAATTGCTGCTCCTAAAAGTTCATATCGATCGCCTAAAATGAGAATTAAATCTGGATTAAAATCAGCATATGCTTGAGAAAAACCTGAAATTGATAAAGATGTGGAATTAGCAATATCAATTGCATTATCTCCTTCTATTTGCAAATCAATTTTTCTATTTATTATAAATCCATCTTCCTCAATTTCTTTATAAGTAGTTCCAAATGTATTAGAGAGATGACTTCCTGTTACAAATAAAATAAGTTCAAAATCATCTGAATTAGATATTTCTTTAATTAAATGCTTTAACAAGCCATACTCTGCACGAGTACCAGTAACAACGCATATTTTTCTTTTTGTTTTCATATATATTATTAGAAATCAATTAACTCATCAGTATCAAAATCTCTGCAAGCTAATTTTCCTAATACCTCCTCATATCTCATAGGACTAATACCATTTCCAGGACGCTTAATACCTAAATTATCTTTTGTGAAAACATCTCCTTTTGAAATCTTTAAGTTAGCCACTAATGATTTTCTTGCAATATTAATATTTTTTAATTCACTTGAGGATACTTGTTTTATTCCATCTCCTAGAGCTAACTCAACAGATCGAATTGATGAAATCATTAACTTTAATTCTTCAGGCTCCAAACTTGCTTTATGGTCTGGGCCTATCATTTTTCTATCTAATGTAAAATGTTTTTCAATCAAACAAGCTCCTAAAGCAACTGCTGCAATAGGAATTTCAATTCCCATCGTATGATCAGAATAACCAACTTTTATGCCAAATGCTGTCTTAAGAGTATTCATAGCCAAAAGATTAACTTCATTTATTGGTGCTGGATATTCTGTAGTACAATGAAGAATCGTTATATCTTCTCTTTTAGCCCCATATTTCAACAATACCGAAATAGCATTATCCACATCAGCTAATGTAGACATTCCAGTTGATAAAATAATTTTTTTCTTATAGGAAGCAACTGCCTTAAGATATGGATAATTAGTAATTTCACCTGATGGAATTTTAAATAAATCAATTCCTAATGAGAATAAAAAGTCTAAACTTTGAATATCAAAAGCTGTTGATAAAAAGTTAATTCCACAATTTTTAGAGTGATTTATTAATACTTGGTGATTCTCTCGTTTTAGTTCTAATCGACGTATCATTTCAAAGTGAGTTTCATCAATATTTGAGTTCTTAATTTGATAATCTGCTCGTGTGGCATTTTGAGTAACCAGTTCATTAGCTGTAAAAGTTTGAAATTTAACATAATCAGCACCAGCATTAGCCGCAACCTCAATTAAACGCTTTGCAAGTTCTAAATCACCGTTATGGTTTACTCCTGCTTCAGCAATGATTATTGTTTTTTTCATCTAGCAACTTCCTTTACAAAGTAAAAGTTTTAATTTTGAAAATTTTTTTTAAAATTAATAAAGTAATAATTCTCTAATCGCAAAATAGATTTTTTGGGGAAATTTATTAAAGTATTAAAAACAAACTCATCTTCTAGGTTAGGATTTAATTGTTCATATAAATTTTCCCATTGTCTACACCATGAATTAATATGATTTACAATTAATATCAAATCACTTCTTTGCTCATATGAAAATAAGTGAATATGATTTAATATCATATCAGAAATTTTCTCATTATTTTCTTTTATTATCTTAGCAAACATAAATTTTTTATTACAATTAAGGTATTCTTGATACATTAAATAGCCCGCTTGACAACTAAGTAGCAAGGATTCCAAAAAATTTTCTTGTTAGTTAAGTCTTCACTAGTTATAGTCATTGAACGCTCTTTGTAATTATTATTTTATACTTGATTTAAGAACAAATTCATAACCATGAATAAATATTTTTGGCGGAAAATTTTCAGTAAATGTAGCTCTAATTATTTTTTCAATTTCATCTTTTGAAACATTTTTATCAATTATTGATAGATCATCAAGATCTTTGATTTTCCTATTTATCCCAGACCATTTTTCATCTTTCGACTGCTTAAGATAATCAGCCCCCTTAATAGATATAGCACTTGTTATATCAAAAAATAAATCCATAAGTTTAATATGTGTTCTTTCAAGAAGTGAATTTACATTATCAAGTTTGTGAATTGGGAAACGGCGACATTCGATTATATTACCATCATCAACTTTCTCATTCATAAAGTGTGCAGTGACTCCATACATTTTTGAATCTTCAAATAATGCAAAATTAAGACAACCGCTACCTGGATATTCCGAAGGACCAGGATGAAAGTTTACAGCAGCTATTCTAGTTCTATTAATAAGAGATTTTGGGAGTATAAAAAGGCTTCTGAAGCAAAAAATATAATCCCCGCTCCACATTGCTGCACTTTCTGGTAAGGATTCTCCACGGCATTTTGAAAAAACAGGAGTTATATTGAAGTTTAACCTTTTTAAATGCATCAAAGCTTTAGTAGTTAATTCACAATGAGCTCTTCCAAAGAATAAAACTTCGCACTTATTATCTGAAACCTGAGAATCTTTTTGTAAATTTAAAGACATCTTTGTATCCTTTATAATAGTACTTTTAAAATCATTGATAATAACTGTCGTATTTAATACTTCGAACAATACCAATATATTAAATTGATTATACTAGTTAGCAGACACGATCAACAATCAAAAGAATTCAATTTTTTATTTTTAAGAATATGAATCAATCTGCCAATTTTAAAGAATATTTATATAACTAAGAAAATTTTTAGGTAAATATTTAAAAAAAGATTATTATTTATCAACCACTCACTTTAGGCATAAATTTAGCAACCGCTTTTTTCACTTCATCAAGCCCAGCTTCTTTCGTAATATAAAATACATTTTCATATTTGAAGCCATTTTCTCCACCCTGATTCACTAAATTGCTACTAAAAAAGATAAAAGGGGTTTGAATTTTTTCTTCACGCAAAGCAACTAAAAAGTGTGGTCCTGTCATGCGGGGCATACGAACATCACAAACGATGGCTACAATTCTTTCACTGATTGGTTTTTTATCTTCCTGTTGAAAGTATTCTAAAGCTTCTAGACCATCACCAGCTTCAACAGATTCCCAACCGGATTGTTTCATTGCTCGTTTTACAAGACGACGAATATCTTGTTCATCATCAACTATAAGTACAAGCGGTTTGTCTTTTCCAGAAAATACTGCAGAAGACACATTTGCTGTATCAGATGAAGAATCATCTTTATCTGATTCATCTTTATGATCTTCTGTTTCTTGGAAACAATTTAATCCTAAACTAAACATGATATGTGAATCTTGTAAAATAGCTTCAAACTTTGCACTTCCTGGCATTTTATTTGCAAATTTTTCTAGAGTATTTGTCGCAATTTTTTGTTTTCCACCAGGGATACAAGCACATTGTGCAGATATCGTAACAAATTCTTCATTTCCATTTATATCAATATAAATAACACTGTTACCTTGTGGTATTACATTACAAAGCTCAGCAAAAGCTGCATTTAACCACATAATAAAGTTAACAGGGTTTGCTAAAACAGCGGGATCATAATTTTCATCTTTACGTATTTTATTAATTACACCTTGAGTTGTAAAACGATGCACATTTAACATTAAAGCATCATCGACCATGCTCATTATTTTAGTAATTTGAGTTTCAGAAAGTTTTGGATTTGAAAATTTTCTAAACCAAACAGCAAGATCTTGAATATCTTGCATATACTGTAAAGCTTTTTTCATATCTTCTTGAGCAATAGGATCAGCAAGAGTTGGTGTTATTTGAGTTTGTAATATTCCGCGACACATTGTAATAGGATTTATCAACTGATGAGCAATATCCGCCCCAATTTCTGATATGGTATTCATTCGAACAGAATAATGTAATTCCGCTTGAGCAGACATTAAATCCGCCATTTTTTCTCTCATTTGCGCATGAGTACTTTGCAGTTCATCATACATTTTAGTTAAACTAAGATCTGCAATTTCCATACAGATTAATATTTCTTCTCCCGTTGAATTCGCAATTACAATTTTATGTAATTTAACTTCTGCTGGAAAAGAACCAACAGGACCTCTTCTAACTTGTCTTTGAAAATCGTACGCTTGTCCTAAACTCATAGCAATATTAAAAAGATCATAAATTAATTTATGATCTTTTTTATCAAAAAGATCGCTAATATTAACTTTAGCAGCCGATTTTCCTGCACCACCAAACCAAGTTTGTTTTTTAAATGTAGCATTACACCAACGCATAAAATGATCATCAGGACTGAATAAGGCAATCCCTGTTGAAACATTTTTTAGAATTTGTGCTGCAAGGGCTTTATCTAAATCCTTGCTGAACTCAGCTGACATAGCTAATTTTTTTCCTCAGCTTCAAAAAAATGAAAACTTCTTAATCGACTGTTAAAATCTTTAAATCTTTTTTCAAACCTCATTAAACATACAATTTCTGTCTTTTTTCCTGGCTGAACTGTTACTATAAAATGGTGAAGTCTATCAAAAATAAGTTTAATTCCTAATCCACCGCTCGCTCTTTTTCCCATGGATTCTGTTTTTTGATTTTCGTCCATATACTGCATAACTGTTTTTTTAGTTAAAGTACCAAATGGATCAATTACAGAAACACCAAATACTTCACCATCAAATCCCCATTTTACTTTTACAGCTTCATTTTCATCTAATTCAAAGACCTCATTACGTGCCATACTTTTTAACCTTGGATTTGCATCAAAAACAGCATTTAATAAAAGTTCATCAGTTAATTCACAAACTCTTTGAGCATATTGTTGAAAACGTTCTGTATTACCACCTATTTTTAATACAAAACCTTCCAAATTTGTTAAAGCTTCTCTTTTATCAATCTGACTTTTAATTTTTTTTTCATTAAATATATTAGGAAACCCTAGATGTTTATCTAAACCTGGATAATCTTTTGTCTCAAATTTTTTTAAAAGTAAAATTAATTCACGTGCATCAAATTCACCATTATTTGTAGCAACAAAACATTGAATATTAATACAGTCAATAAGGCTAGGAATAACTTTTTGTAAGGTTTCTTGAAGGATAACTATAATTCTACTATCAGGATAGGCAAAAGAAAACTCTTTTAAAAAATCTACTTTTTTAGCATCTGCAAAAAGGAAAAAACGTTCTTTTTTTTCTTTAGAGGCAAATAATTTTGCATCTTCTTCTGTATTACAAGGCTGAAAATCTACCCCTGCTGAACGAGTTAACATTCCAAGTTTGTTTTGAAAGGCTATGGAATCAGGTAAAAAGCAGACAACTTTCAAGCAGCTTCTCCCTTAAATCTTTTTATATTTGATGAAATAAAATAAAAATATTCATTGGGTTCAAAATCAATTTCTAAATCAAGACCGTCTTTACTTTTCATGATCAAACTAAAATCATCATAACTTTCTAAAATTGGGATTTCTTTTCCAAGAGTAAGTAACAAAGTTTCATGTGTATCATTAGATGGACAATAGAAGTTGGCTTGAATACTTTCTACTCTCGTTTTATCACTTAAAAAATCACTAATATTAAATTGCTCAACCAACCAGCGTGGTACGTTAATATAAATACACATCCCATCTTTAAAACTGTCAAGAATTTTATACCAAGCTAAAATCCCGCAAGAGTTTGCTCTTTTCACTTTTGAAAAATCAAGGCGTATTACTTTATCCTTAGAATTGGCAAAAGCTTGTTCCAGTCCCTTTTTGATATTATCAATTGAGGACTCTTCATTTAAGAGACCTGAAAACTCAATAGTTGTATTATTTACTACCACTTCCATCCCTTGCACCTCAAAAGCAGACGACATATTGATGTTCATTTATCGGTCTTAAAAATGACCTCTTTAGTTTATCCAGAACTTGCTACATTTAGCGCCCAATCCTATAAGTATTAGGTTGGCCTTTTTGGGCTCTCTTTCAAAAGATCATCTCATCTTACTTTATTATTTCCCTTTTAGGAGATTCTACTATGTCTACACGGATAGAAACAGATAGTATGGGCGAAATTGCCGTGCCACAAAATGCATACTGGGGTGCTCAAACCCAAAGAAGCTTTCAGAATTTTAAAATCAGTGGAGAAAGATTTCCTCGAGTGTTTATAAGAGCTTATGGACTAGTCAAAAAAGCGGCAGCACAGGTAAATAGCCAATTAGGGGAACTCGACTCACAAAAAGAAAAAATTATCAGTCAAGCCGCTGACGAAGTTATTGCGGGTAAACATGATGATCATTTTCCGTTAGTTGTTTGGCAAACAGGATCTGGCACTCAAACAAATATGAATTTTAATGAAGTCATTTCAAATAGAGCCATTGAAATAGCAGGCGGCGAAATTGGCAGCAAAAAACCAATTCATCCAAATGATGATGTAAATAGAGGTCAAAGTACCAATGATAGTTTTCCAACAGCAATGCATGTTGCTGCTGCCATTGCTATATATGAAAACTTTATTCCATCAATAGATAAAATTATTGGAACCTTTGAGAAAAAAGCAAAAGAATTTGAAAAAATTATTAAAATTGGAAGAACACATCTTCAAGATGCAACACCTTTAACTCTTGGCGATGAAGTAAGTGGCTGGGTTATGCAACTTAAAATGTGCAGAAAAGCAGTCTTAAATTCTATGGAAATGGTTTGTGAGCTTGCAGCGGGGGGAACAGCCGTCGGTACAGGTTTAAATTCTCATAAAGATTATGCTAAAGGCATAGCAAAAAAACTATCCGAATTTACAAAGATTCAGTTCGTAACTGCACCAAATAAATTTCAAGCTTTGGCAGGACAAGAAGCTCTTGCAAATTTGTCTGGCGCTCTAAACACAACTGCAACCGCATTTATGAAAATTGCAAACGACATTAGATGGCTTGCAAGTGGCCCTCGTTGCGGAATTGGTGAAATTTCTATTCCAGAAAATGAACCCGGAAGTTCTATTATGCCAGGCAAAGTGAATCCGACTCAAAGTGAAGCCGCAACTATGGCTTGTTGCCAAGTTATGGGGAATCACGTTGCTGTTACCATAGCTTCAAGTCAAGGTAACTTTGAACTTAACGTTTTTAAACCTGTTATTATTCATAATGTGCTTCATTCTATTCGATTACTATCAGATTGTTTTGTTGGCTTTGAAGAACATTGTGCTTCTGGAATAAAAGCAAATCAAGAAAGAATTAATGAATTAATGCAAAAATCATTAATGCTTGTTACAGCACTAAATACACATATTGGTTATGATAAAGCAGCTAAAATAGCTAAGACAGCTCACCATAATGGAACAACATTAAAAGAAGAAGCCATTGCACTCGGTTATTTAACTGCAGAACAATTTGATGTTTGGGTTGATCCAAGTAAAATGCTTTCTCCGCATGGAAAGTAAATTAACTTTAAGGCACTAATGTTTATTTAGTGCCTTTTTTATTTACCAATCCATTGAATAAATACGACTCCTGGCTTTCCTGATTGGCCATTTGTCCCTTTGTTTCCATTTGTACCATTCGTACCAAATGAGCCACTTTGTCCAGTTGTTACTTGACCACTTCCATTACCTCCTAATCCTCCTTGTCCCACTTGGATATCGATTGTTTCTCCAGGAGTTACCTTAATTGTTACTTCTTCAACAAGAGCATGAAAGCCAGTTTGGCCGTTTGCTCCATCACGTGTCCTCCCAATAAGTGATTTTTACAAAGCATAAATCCAGAATTAAATATCCTTTTGAGGAGGAGATTTAAATGGAGATGGAAAATAGACTTTTAAAATTGTCAGAGCAAGTTGCTTT
>NZ_JBIPMD010000344.1:0-2628 GCF_044369315.1 Silvanigrella sp. | reverse complement strand
CCTTTCTCATGTCACAATTATGTAGTTTCTGGTTCACAAAATTAAGTACTTACTTTTTTTTAATTCTGCAAACAATTAATCCAAATTTAAAAGATGTTTAGTTATATTTTTTTTGCTTTTAAGTATTTTATATTGTGCGGATTTACATAAGTTTGTGTTTGAATTGTTTCTTTAACTTCAATATCATTGTTTTTTAATTGTTTTATTTTTTCGGGATTGTTAGTAATTAGTTTTATATTTGTAATGTTTATTTGTTTTAAAATATCTGCAGCGATTTTGAAATCTCTGTTTTCTTCAGGGAAACCTAAATGAGCATTTGCCTTATAAGTATCGTATCCTTGTTCTTTTTGTAAATGATAAGCGTCTAGCTTATTATAGAGTCCAATTCCTCTTCCTTCTTGACGCAAGTAGAGTAAAATACCACCATTTTTATCAAGTAAATGAATGCTCTCATGAAGTTGTCCTCCACAATCACATAATAAAGAATAAAATAAATCTCCAGTTAAGCATTCAGAATGAACTCTAACCAAAGGAATTTTAATTTGTCTCCAATTACCAAAACATAAAGCAATATGCTCTTTTTTATCTGGCAAGTTATTAAATGTTAAAAATTCTACCGAGTTAATACAATTTTTTAAAGGAATATATAACTTGTTTCTTATGCTGATCATAAAATTCCAGTTTATTTAATATGTTTTATATTCCATAACGATAGTGTGATTATTTTTAATTGTCAATCTGGTTTTTAAATTTTTAAATTGAATTGCAAGAAAATTCTTGTTTTGGAGGAGGGCTAAATTTGCTAATTTTATATTTTTAATTTTCTATATAAAACTCATTAAAAATCAAATACAATCACAGAGTTTATTCCATTTTTTAATAAAGGTAGGATATAATCTTCCGATACTTTTTTATGAGCAGCATGATTGATATAAATATCTCTTTCAGAGACAGATTCAAATTCCATAACAAATGCATAGTTAAATCCACGCTCTAATCCTTCTATACTACAGCTTTTACCATAAGATATTTTTTTAATTTGTGGAATACTTGTATTTTTTAATTCAATAAGTTTATTTACCATTTTTTCAATTTCGTTTGTTTTTATATGGTCTGCAATTTCTAGGAGAACAATATGTTTTATCATAATAATTTATCTTTCAAAAGTAGATAATAATCTTTAGCAAAAATTTTCTTCTTTCACACAAATTAAATTCTAAATAGAGAATTTTTTTATTCTCTATTTAGAAAGCCATGGAGATTCTGTTGCCCAAAATATAATATTTGTTCCCAAATATTCTTCTGCAAATTTAGTAAATTCTTCTTTAGTAAAAGGCTTTTTCGTATTTGGATTTATATAAGTCAAAGTAGGCTCTTGAACTGCCATGGCAACCAAGGGAAGCTTTTCTTTATACTTATTAAAAAAGGGATATGAGTTTTTCATTTGTGCTTTTTTATAAGGAACAATATCGGGACCACCAAGACCTATCGCTTCTTTTTGAGCAATAGCAAATAATCTTGACATATAATTATGATCATTGTTCCATTCACAGGGCCAAAAGTTAACGTATTGAACAACAAATGATTTTTTGAAAGCTTTTCTAGCAAAAATCATATTTTCAACAGTGGCTGCAAAATATTTATCACAAGTAAATCCTTTTTTTTCAGCATTTTTCTTATTGATATCGATAGAAGTTTCTGGAAGATTTATACCAGAAACTCTTCCATCAAATTTTATAGCCAATTCTTGAATAAGATTTTGGTATCTTTTTTGTAAGGAAGCATTCCACTGCATAGCAACCCATCCTTGCGCAGGTGCTTTTCCTTCTCCAGGATTATCAGTTTGAGCAATAAGCCCACCTTTATACTCTGATTCCTCTTGCAAATATGGAGGGATATTTTTTTGATTCGGCTCAAAAAATCTATCTTGAATTTGAATAAATAATTTTTTGTTCTTTTTTTGGAGTTTTGTAAGGTCATTTTCAATTGACGAAAAATCATAAACTCCTTTAGATTTTTCAAGTTGCTTCCATGTATAAACAATTTGGACACCTTCAATATCATCACGAAGAAATAAAGAATTTAAATTTTCAAGATCAGAAGAAGAAGTATAAATATAATGAACAGGCGGAGCTGCAGTTGCTTCATAACAAATGAATAAAGAAAAAACCATAACAGATCTTAATAACTTCGCTTTTAAAAATTTTAAATTGTTCCTTGTTTTCAAATTTATTCTTCCTTATTTTTGACAATTAAATATAAAAACATTTATACCAATAAAAAATAACTTAAAAATATTTTTTAATCAAGAAAATTATTAAATTTATTATATATAAAATATTTATTTTTTATTAAAAAAATCATATAATAATTAAAAAAAATAATGAATAATTATTTTCAATAAATAAAAAAATTTAATATATTTAATATATTAAATTTTTGATAATAAAAGTCAAAAAATACATGAATTAATGAATACTTAAGAATTAACAACATCTTTCCTTGGTATGATCCCCGAAAAGTGGACTATTAAATTTCATAATTTTCTTCATATTCTAAAGGTGCATGATAATCAAGGGCAGAATGAGCACGAATTCGATTATAAAACACCTCTATATATTCTATGAC
>NZ_JBIPMD010000343.1:0-2634 GCF_044369315.1 Silvanigrella sp. | reverse complement strand
TGGACTTTTTCATTAAACTTACTCTATTCCATAGTTACTGTCTTAATTTTATATTCTATTGCTTATTGGATTATAAGAGTTGTTAAAAAAGCAAATGAAAAAGTAGAAAAAATTGATCCTACCTTATTGCCAATTTCAATAACAGTTATAAAATATGCTTCTTTTATAATTGGTATTCTAATTATATTAAATATTTTTGGTGCAAATACCAATGGAATTATTGCTTTTTTAGGAGCAACTGGTTTAGGATTGGCTTTAGCTCTAAAAGAAACGTTACAAAATATTGCTTCGGGTTTAATGCTTATTTTTTTAAGACCTTTTAAAGTAAATGATTATATTGAGTCGAATTCAAACAATGGCACTGTCCAAGAAATTAATTTATTTACTACGACTTTAAAAACAAATGATGGTTTATTTTTATTTGTACCGAATAGCTTATTGTGGAATTCATCTATTAAGAATTTCACCAAAAATGGAACTAGAAGACTCGATTTTATTGTTGGAATATCTTATGAAAATCAAGTTGAAAAAGCGAAAGAAATCTTAACAAATCTTGCAAGATTAGATGGTCGTATATTAAAAGAGCCAACACCATTAGTCGTTTTAACTGCATTAGGAGATAATTCTGTAAGTATGATGTTACGCTGTTGGGTTAGTGTCGATAATTACTGGGATGTAAATTATTACTTATACAAAACAGTTAAAGAAACATTTGACTCTAGCGGCATTTCCATTCCTTATCCTCAAAGAGATATTCGTCTTAAAATATCAAATGATAATTTAGCAAATGAAAAAATAATGGCATTAAAATAATTTATTTAAACTTCACTTGAAATGGTACTTTTATTTCCGTTTCGTATGGATGTATAATGAGGAGACATAATTTCGACTCCTGCTGAGTTAAAACTATCACGAATATTTTGATTTAATTCCGAGTAAATATTTGCCATTTGGTTGGGTTGTCTTGTATAAGCATTAATTTCATAAGATACATAAAAATCATTTAACTGTGTTTGGAATACGAATGGGATGGGCTCATTTAAAATTCCATTTGTTTTTAAAGCCGATTTTATGAGTAAATCATGAACTGATCTCCAGGGAGTATCATAACCAATACTTATTGTTTGGTTTAATATTAAGCCATAGGAATCTGCCGATGAGCTATAATTAATAATATGACTTCCTAAGACCATTGAGCTAGGAATAGTAATATCTTCATTTTTTATTGTTCTTACACGAATAACAAGTAAGTTTTTTTCAATTACATCACCAACAGTTGAAGAAATTTTAACTCTATCTCCCACTTTAAATGGCATCATATAAGTTAACACAATACCAGAAACCATATTTGCTACAGCAGAGCTCGAACCAAGTGAAAATAAAATACCTAAAAATACAGAAATTCCTTGAAAAGCAGGTGACCCAGAACCAGGAAGATAAGGAAAAATAATAATTAAGGCAAAAGCCAAAATAAGAATTCGTGTTAATTTATAAGATGGTTCAGCCCAATCCTTATAAAATCCATTTATTTGAATAGATCCCATTGATATTTCATTAAAAATAAATTTTGTAAAGCGAAGAATATATTTTGTAATAATCATTATAATGAAAATTAAAAATATTTTAGGAACATAATCTATAATTACAAATAAAACTTTTTTTAGAGGATCAATGACGTAGTGCAATAGGGTAGGCACAAAATTTTCTGTCCAAGGAAAAAAACTAAAAACCAATGGGATATAAAAATAGAGTAAAAATAAAATAATGATAATTCGAGTGGCACTTAAAGACCAAAGTATGAACCCAACCAATCGATCTTCAGTTAAAAGTTCAAAATTTCTAAATGTAAATGAACGTATTTTTGAACCTTTTAAACTGGATATTTTATTATTAAATTTATTAAAAATAATATTTAAAAAATAATATAAAACTAATAATATTATTGTTGCTATAATTGTATAAAAAACATATAGCCAAATCGTTTCTGTTTCATTTAAATTCATAAGTTAAATCCCTCTGCTTCAAGCTATAAGAAGAATATTAAATTTATCTTATAAATAAAATGCGAACAAGTGTAAAAATTAATTATTATAGTTGGTGAATTAATTCTAAATGATTTTCGTACAATTTCTTTACATTTGAATATGGTATAAATAAATTTGGCAATGCTGCTATAATGTCAATATGATTCCAACCTGATTTAACACCCATATCATTCCATATACCAATTTGAGGATTTCCATTAAATGAAATACTTTTAGCGTTGAATGGTGCTTGCATACTGTAGGTATTTACAATTCCATCATTAGCAAGCCATTTAGAATCTATGATTACTTTATTAGGATCATTTTGAGTATAGCATCCAATGGCTCCAGATGGAAAATCAAGTAAATTTAAAAAAGAAAATTTGCATTGATTAAATGGATTTGTCATAGTTGTTGATTGAGTTGAAAATGTAAAGTAATAAATGTCGGAATATGTTTTCTCTTTTGCATTATTATCTCTTGCTCCTTCTGGACTTAAATCCCATTTGCTCATATCTTTTGTGTTAAATATTTTAGAATTTAAAACACGATTCATATATTCAGATATGGTTTCATTTTTATTTTTGACAAGACCCCAATGTTCTACTTT
>NZ_JBIPMD010000342.1:0-2635 GCF_044369315.1 Silvanigrella sp. | reverse complement strand
CAAAACCCAAAAGATTGGTTACCTTGGAATTATCTTGATACTATCAACAAAATCAAAAACCACTCTCTATAAAAAATTTAATTCCATTCATTGTGTTTGTAAAATGCACTTATTGGGAGGACACATCACATTCGATATTTATAGCACACATTGATATGTTATGGTCGCCTAAAATCATTCTTTCATAAACAGCATGACCAAAAAGAAAAGGGATAGAAAAACATCCGCATTGAACTAAAATACAGCCACCTTCATCAAACATTGTCATATAATCTTGTTCCCGCATGCGCGAGGGTGGAGATGTTTTCCAGGGAAATACAGCATTTTCATCAAATGAAATAAACTGTCTCATGTTAAGTGATGATTTTGACTTAGGAAAAGTATACCAAATTTGGGCGTTATAAAAATCGTGCCAGTTTTGAAGCCGTGTCCGAACTTCTCCTTTTAAAAAAATTCTTGGTTCATATAGACTTTCAAACCCTTCTGCACTTCGATTTCCTTTTTGAAGAACAAACTGTATATTGTGCCCAGACCAAGATTTGATTCCTTTCGGCTTTTTGTCATTTAATTCATTTAAATTAGGCCAATCTGAGTTGTTTGAAAAAATCTTTCCATATGGCATAATAGGAAAGAACAACTCAGAGCAACTCAAAAATTGCGAATCCCAGCATCTGATTGTAGGTTGGGGGACGTGCTCTCTTTTTTTTTCAACCCTTGCTTCATTAGGGTGCGCCATGTATTTAGCCTCATTGTATATAGTACTTGATCTCGATCCCGAAATTATGGTTACAGATCGCGATCGCGTTTTACGCTCTCTTCGTGAAAAATTAAAGCAAAAATTTAGTCATCGTATTACGGTTCGAGCGGATGAGGAGGAGACTTCTTTAGCTATTGCTTTATTTGATGATAATTATGAAAGAATTAAATCACGTTTAGATGAGCTTCATGAAAGAGTTGACGCAGCTGGAGAAGCCCGAATTCGATTTCATCAGGGACAAATTTTTTATTGGTTCAATGGTAAATTTGTTGAGACAAATGATAGCCTAGCATATAGTGAACAAAATTTAAGCGAGTTTAAAAGTGGAACAAATATTACTCGATCATTTCGTGCACAGGAAAAAACAATTGTGTACACAGATAAGGATGAAGATATGTCTTCAATTCCATCAAGATTTTCAAGAAGGAATTTAAGAATTCCTACACGAAAGTGAGAGCTTTTCAATGACTTTACCAAAAAGAAAAATTTTGTTTACAATTGCAGCGATAGCTATTGTTGTTCCAATAGGGCAATATTTTAAAATTATTCCTTCTTTTCAATTTGCTATCTCTGAAGAGAGTGCTAAAAAAACAACAAAATCAGCAATCCCTTTTCTAACCTGTTCGACTTTATCAGACAGAATGAAAGATTTTTTAAAAAATCATTATGTTTTCCGTTCTTTTGAAGAAGAGCTGTCTAAAAGAACATTCGATATGTTCATAAAACTTCTTGATCCAGGAAAACTTTATTTCACAAAAGAAGACATTTCTGAATTTACGAAACAGGAACCTGGTTTATTTAAAAATATTAATAATTATGATTGTAGACTCATAACGGGTGAAAATGGAATATACGAAAGATATAAAAAACGTTTAAATGAAGCTACTTTATTAGCGAAGTCAGCACTTAATGAAAAACCCGACTTCACAAAAGAAGAGTTTATTGAAACCGATAGAAAAAAAACAGAATGGGCAAACTCTCCGGCAGAATTAAAAGATCGTTGGCGCAAAACAATTAAATTTATCATATTAAATATGAAAGATTCGGATGAAATTGAAAAAATAAAAACACGCCTTTCAAAAAGGTACGATTTAATTAAAAAAGATGTGGAAGGCAAATCATCTGACGATATTTATTCTTTATTTTTAAATGCTTTCGCTCTTTCCTTAGATCCTCATTCAAGTTTTTTAACTCCTGTAGATAATCAGCAATTTCAAATGGATTTTAGTTTAAAGTTTGTTGGAATTGGAGCTACTTTAAGAGGCATTGATGGCTATACCATAATAGATGCAATTGTACCTGGTGGTGCTGCTGCCAAAGATGGGCGATTAAAAAAGAATGATAAAATTGTTGCCGTAGATTCTGGTGATGGTACTGGAATTCAAGATGTCATTGAAATGGATTTAAGTAAAGTTGTACAACTTATTCGTGGAAAAGAAGGCACAATTGTTAAGTTAGTTATCTTAAGAAAAGATCTTGACGGAAAAATGAATCGATTTACCGTTACTTTAAAGAGAGCTATTGTTCAAATTAAAGATAGTGAAGCAAAAAGCGATATTATAAATTTAAATAATAAAAAAATAGGAATTATTAACTTACCAAGTTTTTACATTGACTATAAAGGATGCCAAGATAACCCAAGCTCATGTCGTAGTTCATCAAACGATATGTTGCGTGAGGTAAAAAAATTAAAAGCATCTAAAGTAGATGGAATTCTTGTAGACTTAAGAAGAAATGGTGGCGGTGATTTATCCGAAACACAAAGAATTGTCGCATTATTTATTAAAGATCCCATTGTCACTCAAGTAGAAGATAAAGAAAAAAATGTAAGAACTTTGGCTGTAGAAGTAAAAGAACCTGCTTATTCTGGTCCTCTTG
>NZ_JBIPMD010000341.1:0-2653 GCF_044369315.1 Silvanigrella sp. | reverse complement strand
GGATCCGCGAGCCTTTAAACAAAGATCAAAATTTTGAAATAAATTGTTTATTTTCATCTCTAAATATGACTTTTTTTCTAAATAAAGCTCAAAAAACAGGGTTATTTTTAGACCAAAGAAATAACTTAACATACCTTGCAAATATAATTAAAAATTATAATATAAACTCTTGCCTTGATATATGTAGTTATGCTGGTTCTTGGAGCTCTATTGCTGCAAATTCTGGAGTAGAAAACTTAACTTTAATCGATCAAGACTCTTGGGCATTAAACTTAGCAAAAAGAAATATATTAGCGAATGCAAAAGGGAACACAACGATTGAAACTTTACATGGTGATATGTTCGAACACATGCAAGGTTTGATAAAAAACGAGAAAAAATTTGATTTAATTATTGCCGCCCCCCCCCCAGCTTTCGCTAAATCAAAAAAACATATTCATGAAGCTAAAAGAGCATATTCACGCATGGCAAAATTAGCTAGTAAATTACTATCAGAAAATGGACTCCTTATTGTGTGTAGCTGTAGCAGAAATATTAAAGATTCCGAATTTCTTGAATCTGTTTCCTTTGGACTTGAAGAAGGAAACTGGGTATTTATTCATAAAGGGGAACAATCTCCTTGCCACACACATCTTGCACATCCAGATTCATCTGAATACTTAAAATGCTATTTCTTAAATAATCGTGTTCTTTAATATTGAGGTATACAAATGAATTCTTTAAATAAAACTATCATGTTTGATGCCAGAATCGTTTTAAAAAATTCAGAACATGGTATTGCAAGACATGTAAGAGAACTCATAACAAACATTTTAAATATTAAAGAAAATGATAAGTTTACATTTTACATTTTAATAAATAAGAATTCCCCATTTCTAGATTTAAAATTCCCAAAAAATTTTAAATTAATCACTTTAAAATATGGAGTTTTTAGTTTATTAAGCCAAATTGAATTATTTTTTGTAATTTTAAAATATAAACCCGATTTTTATCACTCTCCACAATTTATAGTTCCACTTTTAAGTAATGTTTCATTAATTGCGACAATTCATGATATGAACCATGTGGCGCTTCCAAATAATTATGCATTTTATAAAAAAATTTATTATAACTTTTTCCTAAAAAAGAAGTTACTAAAATCGAAGTCTATTATCACTGTTTCACAATTCTCAAAAAGTGAAATCACAAAATATATAGGAACAAGCGAAAATAAAATTCATGTTTTTTATAATGGAGTGTTTAACAATTTTAAGCCACTTAGTGAGTTTAGTAAAGAAAAAATAAACTCTGTTATTTTTAAATATAATCTTCCTCAAAAATATATTTTTTCTATTGGAAATCATAAGCCACATAAAAATCTTGCTAAATTAATTGAATCTTATTGCACGGGGAGTTTTCAAATTCCTTTAGTTATTTTGACAGATTCGAATGACTCTTTAATGGAAATTGTAAATCAATATAATTATAAAGATAAAATACAATTTATAAATTTTATTCATGAAAATGATTTTCCTATTATCTATTGCTTAAGTAAAATATTTATTTATATTTCCTTGTATGAAGGATTTGGACTCCCCCCTATTGAAGCCGCCGCTTGTGGTATTCCTACAATTGTAAGTAATACAACTTCTTTACCTGAAGTCATGGGAAGTGCTTCTATTTTTGTCGATCCAAACAACATCGATGATATTCAAAGAGGCATTCGGGAAGCTTTGGATGAACAAAACCCAAATAGGAAGGCCTATATCGAAAACGGGTTCACACTTGCCAAAAAATACTCTTGGGAGCGAATGGCTAGAGAAACATTACAACTTTATGATAGCTTACAATGAATTGATTTGCATTTTTAACGAAATATGAATACCAACTAAACGGAAATTATCTTGGATCTGGATTGGTCCAATCTTACGAAAGGCTTTGTATGACAACGATTAACGGAAATATGCGTAACATTGCGATCATAGCTCACGTTGACCATGGGAAAACAACCTTGGTTGACAAGCTACTTCAACAATCAGGAACATTTGCAGCTCACCAAGCTGTTGCCGAACGTGTAATGGACAGTATGGACCTCGAACGTGAACGCGGCATTACTATTGCAGCAAAAAATGCTTCCATGGTTTATAAAGATGTCCGCATTAACATTGTGGATACTCCTGGTCACGCGGACTTTGGTGGTGAAGTAGAACGTACTTTAATGATGGTTGATGGCGCTATTTTGTTAGTGGACGCTGCGGAAGGCCCTCTTCCACAAACAAGATTCGTTTTACAAAAAGCATTACAACGCAATCTTCGTATGATTTTAGTTATTAACAAAGTCGATCGCCCTGATGCTCGTATTGATGAAGTATCTGAAATGGTTCAAGACCTTTTCTTAGAGCTTTCTTCCGAAGATCATCACTTAGATTTTCCAATTCTTTATGCATCTGGCCGTAACGGCTGGGCAAGCAAAGAACAAGGCGTTCAAAAAGAAACTCTACAAGACTTATTTGATACCGTACTTGAGCATGTTCCACCTCCAAAAGTTTCTCTTGAAGGCGGCGCGCAAATGCTTATCAACAATCTAAGCTACAATAACTTTTTAGGTCGTTTGGCAATTGGTCGTGTAGAACGCGGTTCCTTGCAAGCAAACCAAAGTATTGTTCTTATTAAT
>NZ_JBIPMD010000159.1:0-7868 GCF_044369315.1 Silvanigrella sp. | reverse complement strand
CAATCGCCCCTTGCTTGAATTCGCTTGTATACCTTCTTTTGGTTAACACCATTTCAACACCTCTTTCCTATAAGTTTTTTTCGGATCTGGGTGTCTACTTTCTTAGGGGAGGATCATTGTTTCATCTATATCCATTTTAATTTGTATTAAATTTTTGATTAGTAAATTCAAACGAAGCAACTCTTCTTCAGGATTTTTTAGCCAATCTATGGAATATATTTTTTCAATATTCCATCCATTTTCTATAAGCTTTTTATCCCTTATATCAATTTTATCACCAAAATGTTGTGAAGAGTGCAAAATACACTCATCACATTCAATACCCAATACAAAATAATTTTCGTGAAAAGGATGAAGAACAACTAAATCGAGATAGATATTATTATGACCAAACATTTCTAAAACTTTATATCCTAAATCCATTAATTTTGTTTTTACAAATTGTGAAAACTCGCTTGGTTTATAATTTTCTAACCCATTTTTTGGTTTAAAAGATTTTATAATATTTAATGCTTTTTCATAATTTTTTTCTGATAGCGATTTTGTAAACTTTAAAAATCGCCCTAAAATGCACATATTATAATTTTCTGTAAAGGATTTATCATTTGTTTCCATTAAATACAAAGGAATGGTATTTATAACTATCAACTTATTTTTAACAGAAGAAATTAAGTTATTTATTAGTATATTTGAATTATTATCACGATATATTTTTAGGGTTTCAGAGTAATCAATTTTATTTTGAGAAAAAACAGAACCAGTTGAAAATATAACCGTATCAAATTTTTCATTTCCTATACTTTTTATATCTTTTATTACAATTTTTGTTTCTAAATCAAAACTATCATTTCCATAAAGTCGTGAAACAAGCAAATTCCATTTTTGATTTTGTTTTAACTTCATATTTAAAATTTCTTTGTAAAACAAAGACTGCTCTATGCTTGTGGTAATGATTGCGTATGATTTTATCGGAAATATATTTATTTCTTTTAAGAGAGTCTCTAAAACAAAATCAGACTCATAAAAACTCTCATTTTTAAGTGAAATATTATGTATTGTATTTAAATCATAAAATTCAATCTCACTACTTGATAGAAATTTATAAGGAGATGGGATAATTTTTAACTCCCCTAAATAAAATGCATAATTTGCAAACGAAAGCAAAGACTCATTAAATTCACCTGTAGCATTTTTAAAAGTAGTAGAAGAAGATTTTTTTTCTATATAATATTTTAGATCTTTACTTTGATAGTTTAGATCTTTATTATAGTCATTTAATATTAATGAACCTAAATTATTATCATTATTTTTTATCATTAATAATTTTTTAGACCTATAGATTGAAGGAATCACTCGATCTAAATTTAACTTAGAGTCATCATCTATAATTAACAGATCAAACATTTCACTTACTAAAGGAAGAAAACGGCTAACATCCTTTGGGTTTAATAACCAACAAGATTTCATTTTTAAAAATAATTGAACTTCATCTGGTAATAGCTTAGAAGAAGATTCATCTGTCAATTTTGTAATTAAATTATGATATAGTTTATGGTCTTTAACATTTTTAAAATTTTCAGTGGTTTTATAATTAAAATATTCATTTAAATTAAATTTCACATATTCATCAATTTCATTGAGATCAGAGAATAAAGAGCGAATGGTTTCTCGACCATAATTTTTAATTGCAGGATTATAAGACAAAAGATCACTAAACCAACCTAAAATTACAGAAGAATAAACAATATCTTTCCATTTAGATTTATGGTGTGATAATGATTCAATGATATCGATATCTAAATTCACTAAATTATATTTATCTTGTAAATTGCAAACAATTTTATTATACTGGTGCATAAAGTCAATGTCATCAATTCTATCAATCATTACATTTATAAAACTTATCTTCTTTTCAGTTGAATTTAATTGTATTTTATCAAGCTGGATATAATGAGATAATTTGTTCCATTCTTTATTTATATTTTGATCGCATTCTTCAATTTGATTGATGGTTTCAGAAATTTCTTTGATCAATTGAATTATATTTTTATAACTATAGAATGACTGGATTGCTTCTTGATAATGCTTTTCAGTCAATGTTTGTTTTGCATCTTGAAATAGATCATAAATGTTTTCAATATCCACTTGAATTTTATAAATATAATCAATAATATATTCATGATTATTACTTTCCAAATAAATATTGCACCTTATTTTTGATACGATATGCATTAACTCTTCGAAACAATTTAAATACTTTAAATAATGTTCAAATTGTTTCGTAGTTCCATCCCACTTTTGGCATACTTTTTTAATTAAAGATCTATTTACCCAATATTTTTTAGTAAAATATTTTGAAAATTTATTTTCACTTTTAATATATTCTTCTAAGTCTTTAATTAATTTAGGAGTAGTACCTTCTTTAATAGAATGATAACCCGATTTAAATTCTTCCATATCAATTAAAATTCTTTGCATAGTGATAGAGATAGATTTTAAATCATTTATGAAAAGAATTTGATTTTCCCATAAATTTTTATAGTCATATGAAATATCTAATTTACCTGAATTTCTGCTCATAAACATTGAGTATTGATTTAAATTTTCTTCCAACTGATTTTGAATTACATGTTGGTTTATTTTATATTGTAAGTAGTTTTTTTTGCCTTTTAAATTATGAATATTATTTTTTATATTGATTAATTCATCAAATAATAATTTATTTTTCAAAGTGACTTCTAATTTATATCTCCAAGGGCTATCTAAATTATTATTTAATCTTATATAAAAATACTGTATTCCATTTATCTCTTCTAAAATATTAGATAATTTTTCCCATTCAATAAAGCCAAATTTTTGGTAAATATTTGAATCATATAATTCTTTATTTGCTAAAAAGGTTTTATGTATGATCTCTAAATTAGTTAAACCACTTTTTAAATGCTTTTCCTGCAGTATTTTAATATATTCATTTATATCAAACCTTACTTGATTTATTTTATGTAAATTATTTCTAAAATCATTTTCATTAAAATCAAGATTTTCAAAGTTTTTAAACTCAAATATTTGATCATAAATCTCAGATTTATTGCTATTTAAAAACTTAGGTAGTTTAGCAATTTTATTCAATATTCCTTTAGACTCTAATTCTGATTTAATATATTCAAATATTTTATTATTTTCAGAAACAAACAAAACACTTTTGTTTGTTATAGAATATTTTATCATTATATTTAATATTGAATTATACTTTTCAACACCAGTTGGAAAAGATGCTATTGCAGACTCATTATTACCAATTAGCTGTAATAAATTTTGGGTATAGGAATCAAATTTATATGGAAATAAGCTAAATTTTTCTTTTTGAATTTCATAATTTAAAATATCAAGATCATCTTTAACTTTAATTGAAAATAATTTTGAAACTAAATTATTATTGTCTAAATTCTTAATTATATTATTATAATCTTTATATAATGTTAAGTTATCATTCTCCATAAAATCTATAAACATAAAATCATAAATTAAAAATTGATTTAAATTATTATCTTCTTGACTATTAATGTCATATTTATACTTTAAAAACTGAACATCAATATTATGATTGGTTAAATTCTCAACAAGGTAATGAAGTGCATAATTTGCTGAAGAAAATTCTTTCTCTTTTTCTAAATTAATATTAAAAAAATGCTCTAAATAATAAACTAATATTTCGTTTAACAAGAAAGTTTTGTTTTGAAATTTTATATAAAATTTATTTTCTTTATTTCTTTTTAAATAAATTGGTATTTTAAATACAGGGGCATTTGTTACATTAAATTGGCTTTTCCAAGATAAAAATGGTCCTAACAGATAAAGGCAGGGGGCATCAAATTCATTTTCGTAGTTATCACTTATGTAATTAAACTTTTTTAATTTTTGATATAACGCCGAACTAATCGGGGATTCATTTTCTTGAATTGAAATATAGACATTTAAATCTAGCTTTTGTGAATTGAATAGAAGATCAAACTCTTTAGAACTCCATCTTAATATTTGATTTGAAGAGGAATCATTTGGAATTCCAGATCCACTCATAGATTCTTCAAAAGATAAATTAATAGTAGTTTCGTCATCGGCCTTAAAAAATATTGACTTATTTTTAAGCGTAAATCCTTCTAAGGAATCCCTACTTTTTAAAAGCTGTCTCTTTAATTGAATATTATTCATGATCTTCTCTTATTTAGCAAGACATTATAAAGTAACCACTTTTATAATGTTGTTGCTTTTTAGATTTTTTTTTTACTTCTTACAATCAACTGACATTTATATTTATAAAATGAACCAGAAATACAAAAAAAATAGATTAACATCTAATACGATTAGAAGTTAATCTATATATAATAATTATATCTTTAATTTTACAAGATATTTTTTTAAAAAAATATCTTTTCAGGTTATTTTACTCAAAAAGATATTATTTGTGGCAATACATTTAAAAAACAGAAGCTTGTACTTGTGAAATATGACCCTTATTCAATAAGAACATAACAAGTCTGGATTGACCTATTCCACCACCAAGAGATAAAGGCAACTCTCCTTTTTCCAGCATGGAATGAAATAAAAATTGCAATCTTGATTTTTGCCCCGTTAAAGAGAGTTGTTTTAATAATGCTTCCCTGTCTACACGAATTCCCATAGAAGACAATTCAAAAGAGGACTCTAATTTAGGATGCCAAACTAAAATATCACCATTTAGTCCCTTATATTTTTCTGATGTTTCTGTTGTCCAGTCATCATAATCGGGAGCTCTACCATCATGCGGTTGCCCATTTTTAAGTTTCCCACCAATGCCAATTAAAAAAACAGCTCCATGCTTTTTACAAATTTCTCTTTCTCGATCATAAGGACTTAATTGGGGATAAAGTTCTAAAAGTTCTTCGGAATGAATAAATTTAATTTTTTCTGGTAAAATAGGTTTAAAATCAGAAAATTTTTCTGAAAGTTCCATTTCAGTTTCTTTAATAGATTTATATATTTTTTCGACTGTTTCTTTTAAAAACGATAATTCTCTTTGATCTTTATGAATAGTAATTTCCCAATCCCATTGATCTACATAAGCAGAATGCGTGGCATCAATTTTATCACAAGGACGAATGGCTCTCATATCAGCATATAAACCTTCTCCAACAGGAATATCATAAATTTTAAGCATCATTCTTTTCCATTTTGCTAATGACTGGACAACTTCTATTGTTTTTAAATCACTATATTCTGGAATTTTAAAAGATACAGGATACTCAATCCCATTTAAATCATCATTTATACCTGTTCCTTTTTCTACAAATAGCGGAGCAGAAACTTTTAATAAAGATAATGACTCTGAAAGTTTTTGAGGAAAAAAAGTTTTCACAAAATGAATTTGTTTTTCAACTTTTTTTAACTCACTAGCCGAAACAACTTGTGATTCACAAGATAATACGCAAATAGACATAAAACACCTCAAATTATGATTTGTTGTTGGTACATAAGTACAGAAAAAATAAGTAAACATATGTCTAGAACGTGTTTATTTAAATATCTGTAAATAAATTTTAATTATGAAATTTTTTATATTGAATTAATTATTATTATTATTATTTGGATTGATATTATTGGAATTGCAATTATTAGAGGAGGTATGAATAGAAGAAAAAATTGAAATAGAAACACAACATGGTGTTTCATATACTTTCTTAATAATAAAAATACCTGTTTTCATTGCAACACACCTTTTTTTAGTGTTAATTTAATCTGTAACAGGGCAATTGTAATTGATCAAAATATTACTGTCAATTATTTTTTTAAATTAACAAACGAATTATTTTTCAATTGTCTTAAATTTCATTGAAAATTTAGTAAATTCGGATTGAAGATCTAAACTTAAGACCCCATGGTTCCTTTCAACAAATTGATATGATTGAGTTAATCCGAGTCCGGTTTTTTTAAAATCTTTCGTAGTATAAAATGGCTCAAATATGCTAGCCCTCTTATCTAGAGGAATCCCCTCTCCATTATCCATTATAGAAAGTGTAATGTAATTGTCATCTTCATTTCTTAGAGAAATCCTTATCCAAGGATTTTCTACGTTGTCTGTCGCTTCTATAGAATTATGAATTAAATTTACTAGTGCTTTATATATTTCCTCTTTTTTTACGTTTACAAACTTTTCATTCTTTTCAAGCTCAATTGAATAAGGGATATTTAAAGATTTTAACTCGTACTGACAAAATTTTATGGCCATATCAATAATTTCAGAAAGCTTACAATCAACCTTAATTAACTCTACTCCTTGTAGCGATAGTCCTTGTAACTTCGATACAATTTTTGAAATCTTCAAAGTCTTTTTTTTCATCTCAAGTATTTTATTCATTGATTTTTCAAAATTTTCTTTTTCAAATGAATTTTGATGATTTAAAAACGAATCAATACATAATAAAATATATGTTAATGGATTATTAATTTCATGAGCAATTGCTCCTGCAATTCTTGCTAAACTTTTTGTATTATTATTAACATAGAGTTCATATTGTTTATGTCGATCATAAGTTTCATCAATTAAAGCACCAATATATCCTGAAAATTCATTATTCTCATTAAATCTTACAATTCCGCTAACTTTAAACCATTTGAATTCTCCCGATTTAGTAGCAGAAACAACTTCAATATTTTTATAGGAATTTTTTTTATTCATTATTGCTCTAAATTGTATTTTTAATTCATTGGGGGCATTTTTTGCAAAAAGATCATCTAATTTTATAAGTTTAATTTCATTTTTTCTATAACCAAGTTTATCATAAATATTATTTGAAATAAATACAATTTCACCAGATTGATTTGTTTGCCAAAAACAATCGAATGTGACTTCAAGCAATTCTTTAAATTTTTACTCCAAAAGTACAGAGTCTTTTTTTATTTTAGCTTTATCTAATAATATTTTTTCAAATTTTTTATTTCCTAAGAATGTAATAATAGAAATTTCTATTAAAAAAGAAAATAGCATTATAAATCCAGATATTATACTTATTTTACTATAATAAAAAAGATGATAAATATAAAAACAACTAAAAATCATAGACAATAACTTAGGTATTAAATAAAAATTTAATCTTTTTAGTTTAAAAATTAAAGAATAAATACATCCAATTAAAATAATAAAAAAATAAGTGATTAATAAAAACGGTGCTAAATAAATTGAATAATTATAATTATAAAGAGCTAATAAAATAACAAAAATTGGAAATGCCATAAAATAGTAAAAAATAGGAATCATATTTTTGCTATTGTTTTTTGTATTTATTTTTTTATTCAAAAATAAAATAGAACAAATTATAAAAATAGAAGGAGAGAGAGAAAAACTTAATTTTTTAAAAAATTCTATTTCAAGCCATAAATATTTATCACCTACTCCCGTAATAGTAATTATAAATAATAAAATTGATAGTATATAAATAAATGAAAAAAAATAAAATTTATTTTTTAGATAAAAAAATAAAGCTAATGAATATAATAAAATTGAAATTAAAATTCCACAAAATACAAATACAGCTATATCTAATGACACTAGCTTATTAGTATAAGGAATTATTATACTTAAATCTTGTAACTCAAACATTTAAATTTTTTCTACCTCTCAAGCAGCTCTATCCTATTGTTTCGTAAGTATTTTAATTTTCTTTATTTTTTTTTCCAACATTAGCCTTTAAATTTTCAATTTAATTCCGATAAATACTAAGAATTTATGCTGATTAAAGTTCTTTATTTTTGAGCACTTGGGAGTAATATGCCGTCCGTATTAATTGTAGACGACGAACCAATGATTTTAAAATCTTTATCCTTAAAATATCAAA
>NZ_JBIPMD010000340.1:0-2673 GCF_044369315.1 Silvanigrella sp. | reverse complement strand
AAGTTGTTGATTCCTCATCAGATTCAACATTTAAATTAATAAATAACTCGGGCCAAGAACGCATTAGAGATACAGTTGGTCAAACTAAATTAATTAAAGGAACAAAAGACAATATGCGTTTAGTTACTTTTCTATCTCCAAGCGACGTGAAAGGTACTAAAACATTAATGATAGAACATACAGGAAAAGATGATGACATTTGGATTTACTTACCTGCACTTAAAAAAGTAAGAAGACTTGTTTCAAATAACAAAAAAGACTCATTTGTAGGCACAGATTTTTCTTATGGCGATGTTATTGGTCATAAACCTGAAAATTGGAATTATAAAATTTTAAAAGAAGAAAAAATAGAAGATAAAAATTGTTGGGTAATTGAATCTACCCCTAAAAATGAGGAAACAAAAGAAAATTCAGGTTATTCTAAACAGATAAGTTGGATTGATAAAGAAAGTTTTGTTTCCATAAAATGTGAATCTTATGATACTTCTGGTGAACTATTAAAAAAGTTTAAAGCAAAGGATATAAAAAAAGTAGATGAGAAAAATTCAAAATGGCAGCCCATGTATTTAGAAGCTGAAAATGTACAATCAAACCATAAAACTATCATTGAATTTAAAAACTATAAAGTAAATGTTGGGGTTTCTGATGACCTATTTACTACACGTTCCCTTGAAAAATAATAAAAGAATTTTTATTTTTTTTCATTTTGTTGTTTCCTATTTATAATTTAAGTATTTTTGCTCAACCAAAAGAAAAAAGCTTATTAGATAAAATTGATTTGACAGGTTCCGTTCGTGGATCTTATTGGACAAATGATAAAAATTTTACAGATACGAGAAATTTTGCAGTAGGTTCTGCATGGATAAATTTTCGCACGGAAGAAATATTAGGAACAAAATTTTATTTAGAAACTTATTTACAAGATGAAAACATATTAGGAAATAAAATAAATAATATTATATTTAGAGAAGTATATATAGATAATACTTTGGGAGATTTTGATTTTAGAAATAGCCGTCAGATTATTGTTTGGGGACGAGCGGATAAAATCAATCCAACAGACAATCTTTCTGTTAAAAATTATAAAAAACTATTTACAAATGATGATGATCAGCGTCTTGGGGTTTTTTCATCAAAAACTGTATTTAATTTAAATGGATTTCGATTGATTGGGGTATGGATACCTGAATGGATTTCACCTGTTTATCCTATTAAATCAAAACCTGGTATTACCTTGAATAGCAAATCCCCCTCTAATCCTGAAACCCAATTTGCCTTAAAAATAGATAAGTCGAATGGAGATATTGATTTTTCATTTAGCTACTTTAATGGATTTTCGAAAGTACCTAATTTAACTCTTAGCTCTATGGACAATAATGGATTAAATATTGATTTAACCTTTGATCACATTCAATCTTTTGGTAGTGATTTTGCTGTTAATTTAGGAGCTATTGGTATTCGTTCTGAAATAGCTTATACAATAACAACGAATAGTCAGGGGTATGACTATTTTAAACAAAATAATTTTTTATCTGCTGTTATAGGAATAGATAGAAATATCATAGAAAATTTTAATTTAAATTTACAAGGTTTATATCGCCATATTTATAATTTTCAAGATCAAAATTCATTTACAAATTTATCTTTATTACCAATATTACAACAACAAAGAATTATTACACAACAAGATTTTCAGGATCAATACGGTTTTACTTTTCGACCAAATTATAAATTATGGAATCAAACATTGGAAATAGAAACCGCTCTTATTTATTGGTTTAATAAAAAAGATTATTTTATTAAACCTAAAGTAAACTATGCTTTCACTGATAATTGGAAAGGGATTATGGGAGCTGAAATATATGGAGGACCAACTGATAGCTTTTTTGGAGAATTAAAAAATGCTTCCGCCTTTTTTACTGAAGTTCAGTACCTTTTTTAAATATAAAATATATTTACTTTACAAAACCCGCACGTTCTAAAAACCGAGTGGAATGTTTTCCTTGCATAAAGTCAGGATGCTTTAAAACTTCTAAATGAAATGGAATATTTGTTCGAATGCCATCGATTATAAATTCTTTTAAAGCACATTCCATTTTTTTAATTGCAAGTTCTCTTGTATCAGCAGTAACAATTAGTTTAGTTAACATGGAATCATAATAAGGTACCACAGTATAACCATGATAAACAAAACCATCTACACGGACACCCAATCCGCCAGGGCTGGAATATGCTGTAATTTTTCCAGGCCAAGGCGCAAAACTTTTTGGATCTTCGGCGTTAATACGACATTCTATGGCATGGCCTTTAATTTGAATATCTTTTTGAGTAAATGGAAGCTTTTCACCCATTGCAACTAGTATTTGTGTGCGAACAAGATCGATGCCTGTAATTTGTTCCGTTACAGGATGCTCCACCTGTATACGTGTGTTCATTTCCATAAAATAAACGTTTTTATCGTCATCCATTAAAAATTCGACCGTACCTGCACCATGATAACCAACTTCTTTGGCTAACGAAACAGCATAAGATCCAATTTTATTTCTTTCTTTTTCATTTAATAAATTACAAGGAGATTCCTCGATCACCTTTTGATGCCGGCGTTGAATACTGCAATCACGTTCACCCAAATGAACAATGTTTCCATGTTTATCTGCCATGATTTGAATTTCG
>NZ_JBIPMD010000017.1:0-27705 GCF_044369315.1 Silvanigrella sp. | reverse complement strand
TTTTGGTTAACACCATTTCAACACCTCTTTCCTATAAGTTTTTTTCGGATCTGGGTGTCTACTTTCTTAGGGGAGGATCAATGCTCTGATGGAACAAATTTATTAGTTTGTCATAGTGTATTTGCAAATTCATTAACTATCGAATCTATCTTAGAGCAAGTAAAGAATTTTTTAGATCAACCTGTTAATAAAAATGAAGTCGTTATCATTGACATTCAGGCAGTTCAAAATTGGGATAATTTTTCTCCTAATATGAAATTAAAAATTCAAACGGCATTAACAAAATATTTAGGAAGTTATGCTGCACCGTCTGGACAATTTTCTCCTGAAAGTCACTTTGGAGATTTTGTACAAAGCGGGAAACGAGCTATTGTTTTACAATATAAGCCAACGACAAATTTAATTTGGGAAAGATCAAATTATATATGTGGATTATGGGCAAATTCAGATAATTCCGATAAAATATGGGACTATTTTCAAAACAATATAGATAATCGTTCCAACGTTTGCAGCAAAAATAAATTTATGCAAAGTCAATTAATTTATACGATTCAAGGCGCTTCAATTGATAATGTATTAGGAAATTCATTAAGAGATATTGTTGGTCCAACAAAATATAATTATTTATTAAAGTTAAATAATAATTATTTGTTATCAAAATCAATGAGAAAAAATGCAAACATTATCATTGAAGATTTCACATCTGGCTTTAATGGCAAAATGGCTTAATTGGTCAAAGAAATTTTATAATGACTAGCTCATTTTTTAAAATTTATTATGATTTAAATTAATTTTAATTTCCAATATTTCTCAGGCTGGTGAAAATCAGGGTTTACTCTATTTTCAATTACATTTCCGCTTTTTTTATCTTGTATATATTCGTTATGTTTCCAAAAAGGAGATAAAAAGTAACGAGAATGACCTAAACTCAAAGCACATTGAATTAAAATTGTATTTTCATTTGAGTTCATCATATTTTTTAATATTGAATAAGGAAATTTCATTCCAAAAACATAACGCATTTCTGTGTCATTATGAAAACTCATACACAAATCTTCAATATGAATTCCTTTCCACAGACTTTCTTTTATTTTTATATTTCTTTTAGAACGTTTTCTAATTCCATTAAATTCAATTGCAATCCATTCTCCTAGAGGAGTCATTTCAAATTCAATGTAATTTTGAGTTGAATTTTTTATGTCAGCAAAAAATATTTCGCTAACACTATATTTCCATAATTCATCTACAAATTTATTATTATTATCTGCTGATTTCTCAACAGAAATAGGAAAAACTTTGTTTGGATTTTCTGTTGTAAATGTTTTCCATTCTAAAAAAGGTTTCTCTGGATTTTTTCTTGCATCTTCTAGTGAAGTCAATTGTTTAATATATACACCAATAGACGGAACTCCATGAAATGGTATTTGAGCATATTCTAAAAAGGGAGATTCAAAAATACAAATAGGGTAACAAAGATCATCTTTTAATATTTGAGTTACCAGTTGATTTGGAAAATTTAATAAACCCACCCATTTTTTAGAATGAGGGCCTTCATAAGAGGGGCCAAGGAATTTCATACCACAATCATCAAAAAGTTTTTTTGAAAACAATCCTACAGGTTGAACTTCAAGTTCTAAATCCGCATTTGCAATTTTTTTTGCTTTTTCTCTCATTTGAGAAGTCAAAGTTAGCATATCTGTAGTTGAAGCATTTCCTTTATTCCAAACAAAATTAGCATGAAACTGACTTACTTCAGCATCACCAACATGAGCTCCTTTTAACCCAAGTTCATCAAAAACCTGTCCACTTGGTTTTCCAACTTGGTAATTATTTTTGAAAGTAGATCCACAACTTGGTAAATAAAAATGCTTTTTTTTATGTCTATCTGCTTCGCACTCTAACATATGTTGGAGTAATTTTTCAGATGATTTAATTTTAGGAAAATAAAGTCGCGCCCCAATAACAATTTCAGGTTTTGTCATTAATAAAGTTGATTTGTATCCTTGAAAAACTTCTTCAGCAGCATAGGTTTTTAAAATACCTTGTGTATCTATTGTAAATACATGTTTGACAATTTGAGAAACTTCGCCACCATAACATCTTGCATTCATGCGAATAGATGCACCCATTTGCCCTGGCATACGAAACATCCAAGAAGCACCCTCTCGGTTTGCTACCATACAAATTTCTGCTATTTCTGTGTTTGTCACACCACCTTCTACAAATAAATATTCGTCTGTTTCCCAAAACCATTTTGATAATTTTTCAAGTGATATCACTAATCCATTAAATTCTTCATCTGAATAAACAGAATTACTTCCTGAACCTAAAACAGAACAAGGTAATTTATTTATTTGACACCAATTTAAAGACTCTTGAATTTGAAAAATATTTTGGGGTTCCGCAAAGTAACGCGCAATCCCCCCCATTTTATAGTATGTTTTTTCTTTTATTGATTGATTTTCAAAAAAGAACTTGGGCAAAGACTTTGGCATTTTATTTTCCTAGGGCTTCCATTACTTCATCTTCATTACAGTATTTTGGTCCACCTAAATAGCATAATACAGAATTTATTTCTTTTACAATATCAGAATATTCAAAATTATATTTAAATAATTCTTCACATATTTCCATGAATAAAACTTCTGTTTGTTTTTCCATTTGAGCAATACTTTGATGATAATTGCTATTTTCTATTCGTGAAAATAATTCCCCTACATTCCAATTTTCAGGAGGCAAATGTCCTAGTTTTGTTTCAATTGCTTTTAATTCAAGAATTTTATTTTTTATATTTTCTGGAACTTGCATCACTTCATCTTGACTTACCATTCTTGAGCTTCCTCATTTTTTCCTAAAACAAAATAACGTTGATAAACACTCTTGGACATACGAACTTTAAAAATACCTTCATCAGAAGTCCAATTTGCATCTAATACACGAGTGTGAGAATAAATTAAAGAGAGTAATTTTGAATCCCCATAATTGACATGAAAAGTTTGTTCCACCATATTTTGTGAAAGAAATTGAATAATTGTTTCTCTAAAACGACGGATATCTTCTTCTTTATGGCTTGAAATACATATGCTTCTAGGATAACTTCTTGCCAAAATTCTTGGCAATTGAGGCTCTCCAATAATGGAATCTATTTTATTGAATACAATTATTTTAGGAACATCTGAAGCTCCAACTTGAGAAAGAACTTCATCTGTTACTTTAATATGATCTTTATAAGATCGATTTGATATATCCACAATATAAATTAACAAATCTGCCTTCGATGCTTCTTCTAAAGTACTTCTAAAACTAGCAACGAGTCCATGAGGTAAATTTCTGATAAACCCAACAGTATCCGTGACTAATATATTCATATTATTTGTGCCACGAATTCTTCGCACACTTGAATCCAGTGTTTCAAAAAGCGAGTCTTTTGCTGACAAATGACTTTCAGTTAAAGCGTTCATTAATGTTGTTTTTCCAGCATTTGTATATCCAACTAAAACAACATTCCATTCATCAAGCCTATTTTTTCGTTGAGTTTCTCTTTCTTTTTGTATTTTTTCGAGATCTTTTTTTAAAGAAGCAAGTTTATCTTTCATGCGTCTACGATCAATTTCAATTTGAGTTTCACCGGCACCCTTCACTCGGCCACCAACTCCTCCGCCCCCTCTTTGTCTTTCCCATGTAATCCAGGCATTCGACAACCTAGGTGCCATATACTCTAAATGAGCAATTTCAACCTGAGTACGAGATTCTTTAGAACGTGCATTTTTTTTAAATATTTGTAAAATAATACTTGTTCTATCTAAGACAGGTTTGTTAATTAAATTTTCAAGATTTCGAACCTGTGTAGGAGATAACTCTTGATCAAAAGTAACATAATCAATTTTTAATAAAACGCATGATTTTTTTATTTCTTCTGCTTTTCCGAGACCAATATAGGTAGCAGGAACAGGTTTAGATTTTTTTTGAACCGTAACACCAATACATTCATCACCAAGAGTTCTTACTAAAGCACCAAGCTCCTGAAGGCTTTCTTGAATTTCCGTTGGATCGTCTTCAGGTAATTCAAGGCTTACTAAGTAAGCTGTCATCCCTCCTTGATCACGATTTTCAAGCTGTAACCTTGCTTTTTCAAGTTCAATTGTTTTTTCAATATCGATGTTATTTTTATTCAACGATGTTCCTCTATAAACTTAGTAATATCTCGAATTTCTTCTTGCGAAATATTATGCCCCATTGAATACATTTTTGATCTCATTTTTTTAGCTCCCATGTCTTTAAGGGAGTCTAGCATATCAAAATAAGTTGCTGGAAAAATAACTTGGTCTTGATTCCCATGCGCAACAAATAAAGGAGTATCAATAGGATCTCCAGAATAAGAATTTTTAATAACATGAGGTTGAATCATAAAACCACTTAGTGATAAAATTCCTGCTAGTTTTTCTTTGCTCTTTAAACCACAATTTACCGCCATGGCAGCTCCTTGAGAAAAACCTAACAAAAATATTTTTTTTGTTTCTAATTTACATTGCTCTGCAGCATTATACATAATTTGTAAAATAGAATCTTCCGAAACTCTTCTTTCTTCTTTAGGATCGCTAAACAACGGAAACCACTGCGCACCTTCTACACCCATTGGATAATTTTTAGGTCCTTGAGGAAATAACCACAAAACGTCATCAATATTGATTTCATTTGCTAATGATGAAAAATTTGCCGCATTATCACCAAAACCATGCAAGGAAATAATGATATTTTTTATATTGTTACCTTTAGTCTTGGCGATTAATTTTAAAGGACTATTTAAATTCATATTATTTTTGGAACCTACCCATTTGACATTATTTTGTGATGACATTCTTGCTCCATTAGGTGAAATTGACATTTTCTAATGTCCTATTAGGCAATATACTCAATTTAAGAACACTGCAAAACTATTGAGGCGATCTAATAATGATGCGAATAGTCGCGTTTATCCTTTGCCGGATTTTCTTCAAAAGAATATGCATTTCAGGAACACCTTACACCGGAGGTGGTGCTATTTGGGCATCAAACCATTCGAGTGGTATTGTTGATCCCGCTGTAATGTTGGGTTTAGCACCTGTTACCATACGCCCATTAGGGAAACATACCCTTTGGGATATTCCTGTCATGAAACAGTTTTTGGCATTAACAAGAGCGATTCCTGTAACAAGATTACAAGATATTAAAAAAGATATAAAAGCACAAAAAGAAATGCTTGAACAAGGTAACTTTGAAGCCGATTGGCGCGCAAAATCAAATAGCGAAGCTTTTCAAAAAGTGAGTGATGCTCTTTTAGAAGGAGATTGTATTTTAATTTTTCCTGAAGGAGTTAGCCATGATGAACCTTATATATTTCAATTAAAAACAGGTCTCGCTCGAATGGCTTTACAGGCAATGGGAAAAGCAAGAGATTCAAATTTTTCTGTTGTTGTTCAACCAGCGGTTATTGATTATTCTGAAAAAGACGAATTTAGAAGTGAGCTTTATTTACACTTTTGTGAACCTATTGTGATTACTTCAAGTGAATATTCTGTAAAAGATATTATGGATGGTGTAAGAGAATCTCTTGAGTCTGGTTTTGCTAGTTTCTTTACGTGGGATGAAAAAAGAAACTGGAGATTTTTATTTGAACTTGCTTATGGTAGAAGCGCATATTCAGCAAGAGAATTTCGAATATTTGTAGAAAAACATCGTCCTGATTTTGATTCCGATCCAATATTAATGGCAAGAATTCAAACAATGCGACGTATGATGCAAGCTGTTAATGTTTCTGCTGCACAATTAGTTTGGGGTGATATCAATTACAAAAAAAGAAACTTTTTTTGGATTATTTTCAGGCATGGTTGGTTTTATTTATTTATTTCTTTTCCGATTGAAACTTTAGGAACAATTGTTTGGGTGTTACCCGCAAAATTTTGTGAAAGACTAG
Source organism: Silvanigrella sp. (assembly GCF_044369315.1). Lineage (NCBI taxonomy): Bacteria > Pseudomonadati > Bdellovibrionota > Oligoflexia > Silvanigrellales > Silvanigrellaceae > Silvanigrella > Silvanigrella sp. The sequence goes on along the minus strand of NZ_JBIPMD010000017.1, from coordinate 21,752 downwards.
CAAAAAAAAGCACATCGGACCGTGATGTAAGAGCAACAATGAAAATTGCTCATGGAATGTGGTTTTTTCCTCTTTGGGCTTTTTTGATGTCTTCTATTTTCACTTATTTCTTAGGAAACTATTTACCGCATATAAATAAAGTCGTAATATGGATCGCATTCTTGATCTTGACTCCAACGTTTTTAGCGTTAAGTCTTATAGTGCAAGAAAGTGTCAATTTTTTTCCAGGCTTTTTAAGACTCGCTAAACTCCGTTTTTTCTTTCCAAGAGGCTGGTATGAATTAATGAAAGAATGGAGAGAAATTTCGGATGGAGTTATGCAAAAAATAAAAGTCTCAAATGAACAAGATACTAAAAGTTAACTTTTAGAAAATAACGAGGCTTTATTCTTTTATGGTATTTTCAAAAAAAACATTTGATTCCAGTTTTGAATCCTATTTAAAACGAAACTTTCCTGAACACGCTAGACGAATTTTACAAGCACGAGCAAATGCAAATCTTGTGCGTTTTTTTTATCCACTTTTATCTTTTCTAATTCCAATCGTTTTTTTTGCATCAATTGCTCTTACTATAGCTCTTTTCAAAAACAAAATTATTGAAGAGGCACAAAAAGGGAGACTTTCCGAAATTATTTCTGCAACATCAATTCAAAATATTATTGCTGGAATATTTGCGATAGGATTTGTATTTGCTTTTATATGTTTTGTTTTAGGTTTAATGTTAGGTTATTCAAAAGCACGTGAACTTATTTTTAATTCTGAAAGAATTGAAGCAAAAATGAGACATATTTGGCTTGTTGATCAAAACGATCATCAAATCGTAAATCCACATCACATTCATTCAAACCATTCTAAAAAACAATCTTTAGAACATGAACCAGAGGCTTAATATTAAAAAGTTTGTAATTTTATTAAATGGTAAAAATAAGGACTCAAATATACAAGTTATTTCTCATAAATTTAAATCAACAAAAATTGAGAATATAAATAATGATATGATATATGTAGCAGATGGCGGAATAAAACATTTTATTAAAATAAAGAATAAAGTGAAAAATATAATTTGGGCAGGTGATCAAGATAGCCTTACAAAGACTTCAAAAAAATATCTTGACAAATATTCTATAAGTAACAAAAATAGAACGAGTCAAGATTTCTATATCAAAGACATCTTACTTGAAAAGAATAAAAACTTTAGTGACTTCTCTGTTTTACTTGATATGATCTTTTCTAATAATTCGAATAGTTCAATTTTTATTGAAGTATTTTTTGGATTGGGTGGAAGAAGAGATCACGAAATGGCTAATATTTTAGAAGCAGAAAGATTTATTTCAAAATTACCTTTTGGTGGAATTTGTTACTTTCATGGAGGAATTATTATTTCTTCGCTAGAATTTGAAATCAAGAAAGCAAACAAAATGAATTTTTCTATTTTTTCCAAAAGTAACAACTCAGAAATAGAAATTTCAGACGCAATTTATAGTGGACATTTTTCGCTGGAAAGGCCGTCACATGGCTTGAGTAATCAAGCCTGTGGAAATACGATATCCGTAAAGCCTAAAAGCTCAATCATATCATTTTATTTTTAAAGGAAGCCCGATATGAATCAAACTAAATCTCAAAAATCAGTAAGAGAAATTCTTGATTTTATTGAAGAAGTAAATGCAAAAGGCTTAAATATGGTTGAATGTGAGCAATTTATTAAAGTATTTTTAACCCCCGCAGAAATTGATGCTATATCTCAAAGAATTTTAATTGTAGATATGATTTGCAAAGGAATTGCACAAAGAGAAATCTCTGAGAAACTAGGAGTTGGAATAGCTACAGTAACAAGAGGAAGCAGAATGCTTCAAGAACATGATGAATCTTTGAAAAAAGTATTTCCTAGAAATGATTCAGAATAGAAAATGACTTATTTGATTACTTTTATTTAAAACCTATTGAGATCTTGATTCAATACGCATTTTGAAATTTCTTCCATTTCACCAAATTGAGCTAAATTTTTTAAAACATCATAATTAGAAACATCGTTTAAATCTTCAATTGTATATCCTAAATAAATTTTTAGGGTATCATCAACTTCATTAATAAGAGCTTCTACAAAATCATCCAAATAGCGATTATACGATTCAATTTGAGTGGAAACACCTAAAATTTTCATTATTAATTTAGTAAAACTTCGAATAACATCATCAGCAGTTGCATTATTTCCATGATCATGTAAATAATTATTAAAGGTTTTAAAAGAATTAATATCATCAGTTGTAATTTTATTAGTTTTATTTTCTACCCGACTGATCAAATCAATTAATTTAATAATATCTGAATTTACGCTAATTGTTGCCTTCATTGTTGAACATAAAACATCTGAATAAGATTTTGAGATATTTCTCATATATTCAGTGGCACCTTTGTCTTGTTTTTTAGAATAATCGTATGCTGGTCTCCATATTTTTCTGTCTGGTTTTAGAATTTGATTATCCATTTTTATATCGGAAATTAATTTATATTTAGCATACTGAAGAATTTCAGGATGTAAAATACCACTTCCAGGAGTTGAAAAATTCATAAAAAAACTTGAAAGAAATCCTGTTTTACTTATTCTGTGATGATTTCTATATAGTTTTTTTTCTTTTGCAGAATCTCTTTCAAAATTTTCTACTCTTTCTCTTAAATTTTTATCATATTCACGGTATTCGTAATAATTTTTAATTATACTTTGCCACATTTTTTTTCAGCATGCCCTATAACGTTAGTAACGGCAAAATATCCGATATCTTGAACAAATAAAGAAATGGGATCAGAAGGAAATAAGCGATTTATTAAAGAACTATTTAAAGATGTTGAAATTCCATTTAAATGACTTGAAAGTTGATCTAATGCAACGCCTGTGGAGCAAACAGAAATTCCATTAGCAAAACCCATAGCGTTTTGAGCCATAAATGAGATTCCAAAAAGAATCTTAAGCCACTCATTAAAATTTTCCTTTTTTCCTGAAGGAATTCCGTCGGTTTTAAAATAGCAAAGACCTAGAACAATATCATATATTAAAGTACCACCTAATGTAACATAAGACGTCTGAGATAATCCTTTAACACTCATTAAATTATTTTGTGATGAGTTATTTAGACTATTTAAAGTTAAATCTTTATCAAAATCATTTCCGGTAAAAAGATTTTTAGTATATCCATAGTTTCTATCTAAAAATAATGAATTTGAATTAATTTTTTTCATCCATTTTGAAGCATCATTACCAAATTTTTTAATATTGATATCTGAACTTAATTGAGATTCTAATTTTTTATTAAATGTGTCTGTTTCATTTTTTGATGAATAACTTGAAATTAAAACTTTAAATATTAAACTTAAATAAAAATTTACTTCTTCATCACTTAATTTCTTTTTGTATTTTTTATTTAAAGTATCTTTAATTACTTCTATATAGTGATAAATACTTTTATCATCAATTTTAATGTTATTTTTAACAAATTGAAATAAAGCTGAATCTGACTTAAATAAAAAATCTAATGACTTTAACAAGCCTAAACGAGCTGACCCTATTTGAAGACTTAATGGAGTTTTTAAAGCTTTCAAATATCTAGAATAATTTAATGTCTTAAAATACAAATGTTTAATTTCATCAAGATCTTTTTGATACAAATATTTTAATTTATTATCTTTTTGGATAGTATTATAATCAAATCCTATTTATTTGCTTAATTTTTCATTTTTTTCTATTAATTCTTTATAATAGTGAAATAAAATAGATAAATTGTAATTAACCAGTCCATTTTTTGAAGCTTGTCTAGTCATTTTTTCTAATGAAACAGAAATTTTATTCAAAGAATTTAATTCAGAAAAATATCTTTTAAAAGAATCATATTCATTTTTTATATTTTTATATTTTTCATTAATATTATTAAAATTTGTTTCTTTAAATTTAGAGTTATTTGATTGAATTTTTTTTTTTCAGTACGAACTCTATTTTGAGAAATAATTTTATTTTGTTCAATTAAATTTTCAATATTTTTATTATATTTTCTTTCTAATTCTCTCAATATTTTATTGGTATTATTATCATATATATCTATAAATTCTGATGGTATTTCAAAAATTAATCCATCAAATTTCTCACTTCTAAAAGTAAAATAAGCTCTTTGCAAAAGAGGACTAGCAACTTTACTTCCTCCAGATAGTGATGCAAAAATAAATCTTCCTGTAACAGCTGCAGGAGTAATCCCTGGTATAGCAGCAGATATTCCTACGAGAGCTAAATCCATAAATGTAACAATAAATATATCAAATATTTCTTTATTCGTAAAAATTCTATAATAACGAAATTTATCATAATAATTATTACTTTGAGCATATTTTATAAAGTTAGACTCAAAATAATTTGCTAAACTCTGTTTAAAATATTCCAAATTATCGTAGTCATTAGCTAATGATTCTATATTTTTTAATTTATTTTCTTCAAATTGATTTTTTGTATATATATCATTAGAGTTAGAACAAATTATATTGTAATTTTGTTTTTCAAATTTATAAATATGAAATTTATTTTTAATATTATAAGAAATAACATGATTTTGAAAGCAATATAATAATTGCTGATTTTTATCTTGCAATGCCTTTTTTATGCCACCATTATTAGGTTGGCTATCTAAAGCTTTATTTGTAGCAACAAATGCGCTACATAATCTAATAAAGGCATCAAAATATAAAAATATTTCTTCATTTTCAAAATAGACTAAAGGCAATATTGCTTTTTTGGATTTTAACTCATCTTTTAGCTTTCTGTTAAGTCTCCATTGCTTAACATCACCAATAATTTCTTTTGGATTTTTTATGGTTAAATCAATATCAGGGCTTTTAATCGATGAAAATTTCAAAATTACCTCCAAAAATATCATTAAAATCCAAGATAACAAAGAAATAATTGATTATAAATTAAATAATAATTACAATTAGTTAATATTTACTAATTTACAAAAATTAAACCAATAATATTTTTTAGTTAATAATAAGAATTTTTAGAATTTTAAAGTATAATTTATAAAAAAATTTAATTTAAAAAGAGAAATTATTAGATCTATTCTTCTCTTTTTAAATTAATAAAAAACCATTTATTGAAATAATAGTTAATTCATTTTTCTTAATTTATCAATTAAGTGACTTATTTCACTATCTTTAACGCCCTCTAAATTATAATGAACATTTAAAATAAAATCTAATATAACATTAAACCATTTTTCATCTTTTGAAATATCTATAATCAAACAAAGTAAAATAAAACTTTTAATTATAGAATCTATAGAAGAATCATTTTTTTCTATCACTTTTCGCAAACGGTCTTCAATTAATATTTTTCGTAAAATTGGACCAGCATCTATAAATACTTTTTTAAGAATGACTTCCCAATCAAAACCTTGATTATTTAAAGAATTATTTTCTGAATTTAATTCTTCAATTTCAGAGATAAATTTTATCAAGTCATTATCATTTAAAGAAGCGAACTTTTTTAAAATGGATATACTATTTGAAATGGGAGAGAATTTTTTCAATCTGATTTTATTATAGTAACTTTTATCCATATTAAGAAGCTCTGCTACTTCTTTATTCTGATAACCCGTTGCTAAGTGAAATTTCTCTAGATATAGCGATAAAGTACGAATGTGTTTTTCTTCGTCCTTACTTGGCTTAACTTCATCCATAAAGTTTGTGCTCCTTAACGTTTTGAAGACTCCTTCTTCAAAAGGCTTTTTTGTTACTACATCCTCTTCAATGAATCTACTTATTTTAAATGAATTAAAAAAGATAAAATATATTTTTTTTATCTTTTAATAAATTCATTACCTTAAAAGTTTTTCGAACAAGACAAAATATAAGAAATCTTAAATAAAATATAGAATTAATTTCCTTTATGAACTAATAATATAGACTAATAATCTATATTATTAGTCCTGATATGTAAAAATATCATCTACAAATAAGAATAGATCTTATAAAATTGAAATAAAAGATCACAGCATATTTTTTTTAAACCTCCAAAGATTTTTTTAAGTTCACATAACAATCTGAAAAATGAGCTCTTCCAATATGTTCGCGGTGATCAAAACCAAAAGCTCTTCTTGTAATCGCTATAATGGGAGGTGCTTGAACACGCTTAAATGCTCCCATTCCTTTATAGTTAAACCACCAACGTTCTAAATCAAGAATAAAAGATGGAACAGTAGGAAATAAATTTTTAGAAAGTCCCTCTTCACAGCCAATCATAGAATCTAAGGTTCCATCCAAATAAGCTTTTAAACAGTCCTCAGGAGTTTTTCTATCCCAATGCTCTACCCAAGAACGGAATAAAAAATCATGGTAGGAATACTGAATGGGATCCCCTTTGTTTTCTATAACATTTTGATCTTCATTTAATTCTGCACTTGGAACAACTTGAATTGTTTCTATAGGAATCATTTCAGATTTATAAATTTCATTGTTATAAAACTTAGACAATTCATATACATCTTTTTTCCAGAGATCGCCTATTGGACTTAAAAAGCCTGCTTGATCTCCGTATAAAGTAGAATAACCAACAGTTAATTCAGATTTATTCGCATTACAGGAAAAAACACCTTTTAAGGAAGCAGATAATGCAGATAAAATTCGCCCTCCCCGATCTCTTGCTTGAATATTTTCAAAAACTAATGTTGAGATATCTAATAAAGAAGTTGATCTTAAAAAAGTAATTTCATTTAATTGTGATTTCGTATGTTCAATTGAATTGGTAATGCCAACAGAAGCAAAAGGACAATTTAAGTTTTCAGCTAATTTAAATGCCGCATTTTTTGTAAGACTTGAATTAAACTTAGAAGGCATATTTATTAAGTAAACATTTTCAGATCCAAGTACACGCGAAAACAAAACAGCACTAAGTGCAGAATCTATACCACCACTTGCTCCAATAACAACTCTATTAATATTCCAATCTTGTAAACAGTTTTTTAAAATATATTCGAGAGAAATTTGCATATCTTTAATTAAAGTATTCTCATTTTTTTCGATTTTATTTTCTAATATAAATTTATTGTTGTTTAACTCAAACTCACCTATAGCTAATGAGCTTTTGAAGAATTCACCAATACATACGATCTCTTTATTTGGAGAATAATAAGTTGATGAACCATCAAACCCATAGATGGTTTTTCCCACATTTTGAACACCAACACAATTAACATAAAATATTGGAACTCTTACATTAGAACTTATAGATGAAAAAAGATTTTCTCTTTTTTCTTTTTTTCCTAAGGTAAATGGCGAAGAACTTAAATTAACAAAAAAATCGTGCTCATATTTTTTTGTAAATTCTTCTATTGGATGAAAAGTATAATCATGACTCCAACCATCTTCACATATAGATAATCCAATATGAAATTCTTTCTGATCTATATTTAATAATGCAGGCTCATAAAGATCAATTGGTTTGCAATTCATCTCCTGAGATAGTTTTCTTAAATCATAAAAATGTCTTGAGTCATCAAATTCTCTATAATTTGGTAATAAAGATTTAATCCAAAAGGGAAGACCTGTTTTAGAGTTTTCTAAAAGTTTTCCTTTAGAAGCTATAAAAACAGCATTATATTTTCGAACTCTGCCATCTTCATTTTTTTTATTCCAATCTATTCCTACAGAGCCAAACATAATATTTATTTTATGAGATAATTTTATTATTTCAAGATGAAAAAATTCACATTCTTTTAAAAACGCGGTTTGTTCCCAAGTATCCCCATTTAAGTAACCAGGTAAAACCATTTCTGGAAAAATAATTAAGTTAACAGCTTTGTGAATCGCTTTCTCTACCTCAATTTTAATACTTTCGTAATTTTCTCTACAATTAGCTGAAACTACTCTAATTTGTCCAATCGCAATCTTCATAGATCCCTCAATTAACTTAAAACTTAAAGACCATAACAACAATTATAGGCTAATATAATTTTATAGAATGGGACAAGTAGAACTTAAATTCTTCTTGTGTTTTTATAAATTTTTGTCATAATCAAAATGAATCTGATTTAAGTATATTTATAGTTTTCAAAGGATAAAATTTTCTTTCCTACTTTACAGGAGGTATATTTCGTGAGTTATTATCTTACAAATAAAAATATATTAATGAAAAGTTTTTTGCTATCAGCAGGACTTTTTATTACGAGTCAAGTTTTTTCTTTGGAAGTAAAAGTAGGATCTGTTTTATCTCTGACTGGAACACTCGGATCTTATGGTCAAGATGCAAAAAAAGGAATGGAACTCGCTCTTTCTGAAATGGGAAACTCAGAACCTAAATTAAAAATGTACACAGAAGATACTTTGAGTACCCCTGCCGAAGCTGCTAAAGCCATTAATAAATTAATTTCTTCTGATAAGGTTTCAGTAGTTATAGGTGACATGACAAGCTCGAATACAATCGCTGCGGCATCCATTGCAGAGAAATCAAAAATTCCAATTGTTTCTCCAAGTGCAACCAACGATTCTATCACGCAAGGAAAAAAATATATTTTTAGAGCTTGTTTTATTGATAGTTTTCAAGGAACTGTCATGGCTACTTTTGCTTCCCAAAATCTCAAAGCAAAAACGGCAATTATTCTTGAAGACTCTGACTCGGATTACAGCAAAGGTTTAAGTAAAAGTTTTGTGGAACATTTTACAAAAAATGGGGGTCTAGTAACAAAAGTATTACGTTATTCTCAAAAAGATACTTCTTATACTTCACAATTAAGTGAAGTCCGTAAATCAAAGCCTGATATTATTTTTATTCCAGGTTTTCATCAACAAGTTGGAGTTATCTTGAGAGAATCTAAAGATCTTCAAATAAAATCTAAAATATTAGGAGGAGATGGTTGGGATACTCCGGAATTAAAACAGATTGCAAAAGGTGCTGAAAACGGAAGTTATATTTCAAATCATTATATTGCCTCTGGTGAAAATAAAAAACTTCAGAGTTTTGTAAAAGCTTATAAAGCAAAATTTAATGAAGAGCCAAGTGCTTTTGCTGCTCTTGCTTATGACTCTTTGTATATGGTGCGCAAAGCTATTATCGATTCAAAATCAAATGATCCTGAAAAAATAACGGCAGGACTCGCTGCCATTAAAAACTTTGAAGGAGTAACAGGAATCATTTCAATGGATAAAAATCACAACCCATTAAAACCAGCTGTTGTTCTTGAATTTACTCCAAATGGATATAAGTATATCACAAGTGTAAACCCTTAATTAATTTCTTATTTATTTTTAAAAGCATAAAGATCATTTTGTTTCTTTATGCTTTTTATTGCTAAAAAAATTAAAGAAACAAAATTCATTTGATTTTAATGAAATCTTAACTCAATTTTTTAATTCGATTTGCATTATTTGATAATTCATGATATTTCTCAAAATCTTGGAATAAGTATACCTACTATTACATTATACTTTTGCTATCCTATAGCAGTAATTTTAATAACTTATAGACAATTAAGGATCAAAAATGGGTTGTACAGCCAGTTTAAAAAAATTTGTATTTCCAGCCGCAAGTTTTCTTGTAAGCGTTTCCTTTTTTCAAAATATTTTTGCACTTGAAGCTAAAATAGGGATATTATTGTCTTTCACAGGGTCTCAGGCTTATTATGGCAAAGAAACGAAAAATGGAATTGATTTGGCTCTTGAGCAACATAATAAGAATAATAAAGATTTAAAGATAAAACTTTTTGTTGAAGATTCTCAAAGCTCTCCTTCTGAAGCAGCTAAAGGAATAAATAAACTTATTACCTCCGATAAAGTTGTTGTAGTTATAGGAGATATGGTGAGTTCAAACACAATTGCAGCGGGATCGATTGCTGAAAAATCTAAAATCCCCATTTTGTCACCCGGCTCAACGAACGATACTGTTACTATTGGCAAAAATTATATCTATCGCACCTGTTTTACAGATAGTTTTCAAGGCCTTGTCATGGCGAACTTTGCTTATAAAAATTTAAATGCAAAGACTGCGGTTATTTTACAAGATTCAGACTCAGATTATAGCATAGGATTAAGCAAGAATTTTTCGGATAAATTTACCTTAGATGGCGGTAAAGTAACAAAAATATTACGCTATTCACAAAAAGATACAAATTTTACTTCGCAATTAGGAGAAATTCGTAAAATAAAACCAGACGTCGTATTTATACCTGGATTTCATCAACAAGTTGGTGTGATTTTAAGAGAAGCAAAGGATCTTCAAATCAATTCCAAAATGTTGGGCGGTGACGGATGGGATACTCAAGAATTAAGAACAATTGCGAAAGGAGCCGAAAACGGTGGATTTATATCAAATCATTATTCGGCAGAATCAAAAGATCCTACCTTACAAAATTTTGTGAAAGCTTATAAAGCAAAATATAATATAGAACCAAGTTCCTTTTCTGCTTTAGGGTATGACTCTGCTAATTTAGTCATTCAAGCAATTAAAAATGCAAACTCAAATGATCCAGAAAAAATTAATAATGCTATTGCTAAAACGAAAAATTTAAATGCAGCAACGGGAGTAATTACGATAGACAAAAATCATAACGCATCTAAGCAGTTATTCTTGAGTTTACGCCAAAAGGTTATAAATATATAACAAGTGTAAATCCAAATAATTAATTTTTTTAAGACGAGTATATCTCTATTTAAATGAGGATTTTTTTAATGAATTTTTTTTCGAAAAAATATAATAATTCAAAAGTAATTGTTTCTTTATTTTCAAGTTTTGTCATCTCATTTAACGCATATGCCTTAGAAATAAAAGTTGGCGTTTTATTACCTTTAACCGGGAGTCAAGCCTTTTATGGAAAAGAAGCAAAAAATGGAATTGATCTTGCATTTAAAGAGATGAATGATCCTGATATAAAAATCAAACTCATTGTAGAAGATACTCAAAGCACCCCTTTAGAAGCAGCTAAAGGAATCAATAAATTAATCACCTCCGACAGGGTATCCGTTGTCATTGCAGAAGTGATTAGCTCAAATGCAATAGCAGCTGCTGCCATTGCAGAAAAAGCTAAAGTACCAATTATATCACCAGCAGCAACCAACGATGCCGTTACTTTAGGAAAAAAATATATTTTTAGGACATGTTTTATTGATAGTTTCCAAGGTGTAGTCATGGCTAATTTTGCTTCAAAAAATCTAAATGCAAAAACCGCGATCATTTTAGAAGATTCTGACTCTGATTACAGTAAAGGACTGAGCGATAATTTTTCGTCTACATTTGAAAAGTCTGGTGGCAAAATTTTAAAAACATTAAAGTACTCACAAAAAGATACCACATTTACAGCTCAGTTAGGAGATGTCAGAAAAATAAAACCTGATGTCGTATTTATACCTGGATTTCATCAACAAGTCGGTGTCATTTTAAGAGAATCAAAAGACTTACAAATTAAATCTAAAATGTTAGGTGGCGATGGTTGGTTTACGCCTGAATTAAGATCTATTGCTAAAGGCGCTGAAATTGGAGGTTATACCTCTACACATTACGCAACTGAAAGCCATGAGCCTAAAGTAAAATCTTTTGTAGATAGTTACTTTAAAAGATATAATGCAAGCCCAAGCGCTCATGCCGCATTAGGCTATGATTCCTTTAATATTGTTTATCAGTCCATTAAAAAAATAAAATCGGAGAACTCTGAAAAAATTACCGAAGCTCTGTCGAAAGTAAAAGACTTTAATGGTATAACTGGATCTATTACAATGGATAAGAATCATAATCCAATTAAACCGGCGGTGATACTAGAGTATGTACCAAATGGATATAAGTTTATTACAAGTATTTCACCTGATGCTAAGTAAACAGAAAAAAATGGAACTCTCTCACTAAGGTAGCATCTCATGTCAGATTTTATTCAAGCTATGATCGACGGAATAGCAATTGGTAGTTTATATGCTTTAATTGCTATAGGCTATTCGATGGTTTTTGGAATATTACAATTTGTTAACTTTGCGCATGGTGAATTATTTATGCTTGGCGCTTATTTTGTAATGCTTTTTCTTACCATGGGAGCACCCATTTGGGCTGCGTTACTTTTCGCTATTTTAGCAGTTGGCGCCATTGCAATTGTTATTGAACGCGTAGCTTATAAACCACTTCGAAAACACAATCGATTAGCTCCATTAATTACCGCTGTTGCTATGAGTTTATTCCTCCAAAATATTGTACAAGTCTTATTTTCTCCAAACTCTTTAAGTTATCCAATAAATATTCCTGGTAATATTGTTACTTTTGGTGAATTATTTGTTCGCATTAGAGATATTGGAATTTTTTTATTAACAATAGCTTTGGCTGTTTCTTTAAAATTATTTCTTAATAAAACAAAAGCCGGAAAAGGAATTAAAGCGCTGGCAATGCATGCAGATGCTTCAAAACTTTGTGGTGTTCCGTTTGATAGAACAGTGAGTCTTACTTTTTTTATTGGAGCAATGCTCGCCGTAATTGCTGGTACAATTCAAGGAATGGCGACAAATCAAATTTTTCCGTTAATGGGAGTGAATGCAGGATTAAAAGCTTTTGCAGCTGCTGTTTTAGGTGGAATTGGTGATTTAAGAGGAGCCGTTTTAGGTGGCCTTTTTTTAGGAATATCCGAGAGCATGCTCGTTAGCTATGAGTTGTCTACTTATAAAGATGGATTTGCGTTTGTAATCTTAATCATTGTTCTTCTCGTTAGGCCACAAGGCATACTCGGAAGAGCCCAGCTAGTTAAAGTATAAACTATGACAGATATTTTTAATTATATTCAATTGCCATTTATCATCTTTTGTATATTAGCAATTCAAGCGATGAGTCTTCAAATTGTTCTTGGCGGAACAGGGCTATTATCATTAGGACATGCGGCATTTTATACTGTTGGTGGATACACTTCTGCTATGTTTACTGTTTTTATTGCACCAAAATTAGGAATAGAAAATCATTCGCTGTTACTTTTATTAGCATGCATTGTAGGAATGGTATCTGCTTCTATTTCTGGTCTTATTGTTGCTATCCCCTGTTTAAAACTTAGGGGAGATTATTTAGCGATGGCAACTCTTGGAGTTGGTGAAATTGTTGCAACCATATTTAAAAATTTAGATTTTGTTGGCGGTACAAGAGGGTTTAAAGATATTCCAAAACTCGGATCACCAATGCTTATTTTTATAATTATGATAATTATAGCATTATTTATCAAACGTTTTTACAAGACAAATATTGGATTTGCTGTTCGTGCTACAAGAGATGATGAAATTTCAGCAAAAAGTATTGGAATAGATATTTATAAAACAAAATTAATTTCTTTTTTAATTGGAACATCTCTTGCTGGATTAGCTGGTGTATTTTATTCACATACCCTTCAATTTATAAGCCCTGATGAAGCTGGTTTTTACAATAGTGTTGTTCTTGTATTAGCTGTTGTCATTGGTGGAATGTATAGTGTTTATGGAAGTATATTTGGAGCCTTTATTATTGTTGTTATCCCAGAACTCCTTCGTTTTATTCCACAAATATTTGATCCCTATTTGTATAAATTAGTTGAAAAAGGTTTTTTAACTCAATCTTTTGTGACTATATTTAATTCAATTTTTTCAAATAGAACATTAGTATTTTCTGTGCTTGTTGTTATTATTATGTTACTTAATCCAAAAGGTGTAGCATCATTAATGGACAGCTTTAAAAGAATGAGAAAAATAAATGAGTAATATTCTTTCTATATCTAATGTAACAGTAAAATTTGGTGGACTCGTTGCGCTAAATGATTTTCATATTAATGTCCGTAAAGGTGGAATTTCTGGGGTAATTGGTCCAAATGGAGCAGGAAAAACAACTGTTTTTAATATTATTACGGGTGTCTATAAACCTTTTTCTGGATCCGTATTAGTAGAAAACTCAGAGCTTGTTGGGTTACCAACTCATTTAATAGCTCATTATAAAGTTTCCAGAACCTTTCAAAATATTCGTTTATTTGCAAATATGACAGTTGCAGAAAACATTATGTCAGGAGCATGCATAAAAAGAGAAGGAGAATTTTTTTCCTCTTTATTTTCTTTTTCAAAGACAAGGAAAAAAGAAAAAGAGTTAATCCAAAAAATGGAAGGTCTTCTTGAATTTTGTGGTTTAAAAAAGTTTAAAGACTATCCTGCAACTTCGTTACCTTATGGTCTACAACGAAAACTAGAAATAGCTCGTTCCCTTATGACGGAACCAAAATTATTACTCCTTGATGAACCTGCAGCTGGTATGAATCCTACTGAAAAATTAGCTCTTCAGGAACTTGTTAAAAAAATTTCTCAACAAGGAATTTCAATTTTATTAATTGAACACGATATGAAATTTGTAATGAATTTATGCGAACATATAACAGTATTAAACTATGGTAGCGTCATAGCTGAAGGACTCCCTAAAGATATTCAGACAAATCATGAAGTAATTGAAGCATATTTAGGTTCTGACGTTGAAGACGATTTTATTGTCAAATTGGATAAGGAAACAGAAAATGCTTCTCGTTGAAAACTTAGCTGTCGATTATGGAGCTATTCAAGCTTTAAAAGGAATTCATGTAGAAGTCTTTGAAGGTGAAATTGTTTCTTTAGTGGGAAGTAACGGCGCTGGAAAAACTACTTTTTTAAGAACTCTCTCTGGTCTTATAAAACAAAAATCAGGTAAAATATTTTTTTCAAAAAATAATATTACTGGTTTAGCTACACATGAAATTGTCAAACTTGGTATCAGCCAATCGCCAGAAGGGCGAATGGTTTTTCCAGATATGACCGTAAAAGAAAATTTAATCATGGGTTGCTATAGTTTTTCTTTCTCTAAAGCTGAAATTCAAAGTAATATCGACAGAATGGTCGCTTGGTTCCCAAGACTAGGGGAACGCATGAATCAAAAAGCGGTTTTACTTTCTGGTGGAGAGCAGCAAATGCTTGCAATTGCACGTGCCCTCATGGCAAAACCCAAGTTACTACTTTTGGATGAACCCAGTCTTGGGATCGCTCCTTTAGTTGTTCAACAAATTTTTAAAATCATCGTTGAACTGAATCGTGAAGGAATGACTATTTTACTTGCTGAACAAAATGCTCGACTCGCTTTAAAAATTTCTCACAGAGCCTATGTATTAGAACTTGGGACAATTATTAAAAAGGGAGAAGCTTCTTCACTTCTTCATGATAAAGACGTTCAACGGGCATATCTTGGAGGATAAACTCTGTGCCCCCTGCTATTATCACACGACGTCATGAACTCTTCTCCTATTTATCTGAACAAAGATTAAATAAAAATTCAATTGGATTTGTTCCTACAATGGGAGCGCTTCATGAGGGGCACGCTAGTTTAATTCAAAAATCGGCTTCAGAAAATGACTGCACTGTTGTTTCTATTTTTGTAAATCCAAAACAGTTTGGCCCGAATGAAGATTTTGCAAAATATCCTCGAACTTTTCAAAATGATATTGATATTGCAACACAACATGGAGCTAAAGTTATTTTTGCTCCCAGTATTGAAGAAATGTATCCTCAAGGTTTTCTAACTCAAGTAAGTGTTTCGGGTATAACAGAAGTTTTATGTGGTGCCCACAGACCTGGGCACTTTAATGGTGTCACAACAGTTGTTTTATTATTAATGAATCTTGTTCAAGCAAATTATATTTATCTAGGGCAAAAAGATTTTCAACAAGTTCAAGTTATTAAAAAAATGGCTACCGATCTTTTCCATCCTACAAAAGTAATAATGGTACCAACCCTTCGTGAAAAAGATGGTTTAGCTATGAGCAGCCGCAACCGTTACCTTAATGAGGAGGCCAGAAAAAAGGCCTTATTTATCCCTAAAGCACTTGCTTTAATTGCAAAAGAATTTCTAAATGGGGAAAAATCCATAGATCATTTGTTAAAAATTTCTCTTACCGAATTAAAAAAAGAAAATTTAACACCTCAATATCTTGAATTTAGAAAGATAGATGATCTTACTCAAAAATGCGAAGGAAATCTTTCTTCTGAAGCGGTTGTAGCCATTGCTCAAATTATAGAATTTGAAGGTACAAGTACGCGTCTTATTGACAATATCTTACTTGGAAACGATTCTCCAAATACTAAAGCTCTTGAGGATCTTATTGCTAAGGCGTTTTAGTTTAGATTTGCGGAGAAAATCAAATATGTATAAAATAATGGGTATCCATTTTACAAATTGGGCTTGGCTGTATTCACCTTTATCTTTTTTTATGAGAATTCGGGTTTATCCTAAATCTGTTTCTAAAGAGACTTTTTTTAATCAGCATAATGGGAAAGCTATTGTCTACGTTTTACCAAGAATGTCTGTAATGGATACCATCGTATTAAATAAAACTTTAAAAACATTTGAACAAAAAAAGATTTCAACAGAAGCGAAACCAAAACGTTTCAGACACGCTGCTTTACTTGCCCTTAAATCAGGTTCGTTACTTTTTTCGAACTCACACAAAGATCGCTTTTTAAGTGACTTTGTTAAATTAATCAAAAACGACCCGCGTTCTAAAAATGAAAAACTTGTTTTTATTCCAGTAAGTATATTTTGGAGTAGAGCGCCTGAACGTAACGAAAAAGGGTTTCTTTTAAAATCTTTATTTCCAGATGATGGCACTGGAAACGCTTTGCAAAAATTATTTATGTTAATTCTTCATAGAGGCGAAGTTAACATCTCTTTTGGCAAAACATTTAATTCCCCTAATATTGAATTTGGTTTAGCAGAAAAATCAGACTCAGCACTTGAAAATCAAGACCAAGATTTTGAATATGCAAGAAGAATGAGAAGACAATTTAATATTGAATTTGCGAAAGAAAGAACGGCAGCTTTCGGACCAACGCTGTATGATAATGAAAAAATATGTCAATGGATTCTTTCTACTACAACAACGAAAAAATTTATCTCTTCATCTGAAAACCCACTTAAAACAGAAGAACAAATTGTTAAATATATTCGTGAAATTGGTGCTAATTATAATTATGTTACCGTAAGAGCTCTTGAAAAGTTTTTTGATTTTATATGGACAAAAATATTCGAAGGGGTAAGAGTTCGAAATTTTGAACACATCGAACGTGTTGCAAAAGATGGACAAATTATTTGGATGCCAAGCCATCGCAGTCACTTTGATTATTTATTACTTTCTTATGTTTTATTTAAAAAAGGTTTTGTTGTACCGCATATTGCTGCAGGAATAAATCTTAATTTTTGGCCTATAGGGTCTATTTTAAGACGAGGTGGTGCTTTTTTTATAAGAAGAAGTTTTTCTGGAAATAAAATATATGCTCATACTTTTTCTGAATATGTAAATTTTCTTTTACAAAATAGTTTTCCAGTAGAGTTTTTTCAAGAAGGCGGAAGAAGTCGAATTGGTAAGTTACTTAGCCCTAAAATGGGGATGCTAAATATCTGTGTTCAGAGTATTATTAAAAGAAAATCTGAAAATACATATATTGTTCCTGTTTACTTTGGATACGATAAAGTAATGGAGGACGACTCTTATGCAAAAGAACTCAAGGGTGCTAAAAAACAAAAAGAAAATGCGTTTCAATTTCTGAACGGAATTCGAAAAGTTTTTACAAATTATGGAAGCGTCGATGTTTCCTTTGGAGATCCCATTAAAATTGGAGATATTTGGCAAGAATATAATGAAAAAATAAGAAAAGAAATCCCTGCTGACCTTTCAATTAACGAATTATTACCATATCATTTAAAAGATTTACCAGATAATTTTGATACGAGAGATCCTCAAGTTCAAGGTCTTGTAAAATATATTTCAAAAAGAGTGAATCAAAGAATCAACTGTGCCGCAAAGGCTTCAGGCACTTCAATATTAGCATCTTGTCTTTTATCTCAACAAACTAACAAAATTAATTTTGAAGAGTTGCAATACCAAACTATTTTATTAAACTATTTAATTAATACATTTAATAATAAAATAAATTGGAAACTTTCAACAAGTTTAGATGCAGAACATATTTTTGAGTACTTAACATCATATTTAGGCCAATTTGAAAAATCTGTAAGTGAAATGGGAAATAATTTAATTTTATCTAGCACAAATCTTCCTTCTATTCATAATCTATCAGAACAAACATTTGAAATGGGTTTGCGCTGGAAACTAATGAATAAAGAAACAAACTTAGAAAATAAAATTGAATACATTCGCAATGAAGAAAAAGAAATGAATTTATGGTGGTATAGAGGCACCATATTCCATATTTTAGCACCCTTTGGCATTATTGCTCAAGTTTTATTAAATTCGAAAGAAGAGGAAAGAACAAGTCAAAAAATCGAATTTACAATATCTTCAATCCGTAGAATATGGCAAGACGAATTATTTTGGGACAGTAAGACTTCGAGTGTTTTAATTTCTAACTCTTGTTTAGATATTTTTGAAAATCTAGGGCTCATTAAACAAATTGATACTGAGTTTGAAGATAAAAAAAGAATTGAAATTTCAAATAATCCCCAAAAAATAGAAACTCTAGAATTTTTATCAAGATTCATTCGACCCGAGGTCGAGTTGTACGGTATTTTAATGGCAACGGCTCTGGAGCTCGTAAAATCAAAAGGTGTTTTTTCAAGAGATGAACTCATTCAAAAGACAATAACAACTCACTCTGCTGCCTTTTTAAGAACGATTGCGTTTCAACCACCCATTTTTTCAAAAGTTTTTTCACAAAGAGCTTTTGATTCTTTATACAAAGCAGGAATTTTTACTCCGAGAGAAAATCAAAAACTTTCACTCAATATTGCTAATGTTGCGGGTTTTTCATTATTTCTCAATGTAACTCAATGGACTGATTTTGTTTCTTAATAAGGTCAACTCGTTTTACTTTTCTCAAAATCTAGAATATTTATTGTAGTTTCTTTTATTTCATCAAGACAATTTTTTAAGATTTCTCTGTCTTTTAAAATATCAGAATCTACATTTCCATTATTTATAAAAGAATCCATTTTTTGAAAATAAACATAGGTTTTAAAACATGCTTTTGATATTTTTAGCAATTCATTCCAAATATATCTTGTTTTCATAGCTCTATCTAATACAAAAACAAGATTATTTGTATTAAAAGGCTTATCAATAAAATCATTAACCCCTAATTTTAAAAATTTTTTGGAACTTTCTAAATCTAAGTTTCCAGATACAAGAATAATTGGAATAAATTTGTTAATTTTTCTAATTTGTTCTGTAAATTGAAATCCATCTATTTTTGGCATTTTTAAATCTGTTAAGATAACATCAATTTTTTTTGTATTTAAAATATCAAGAGCATCTTTTGCATTATCCAGAACATAAACAAGATAGTTTTGTTGCTCAACAACAATTTTCATATATTCCAAAATTTCTTTTTCATCATCAAGAATTAAAACATTACCAATTGATTTTTTATTTTCAATGGGGGGTGGAGGAGATAAATTCTCTGTTTTTTTATTGCTATTTTCTTTTTTTCCTAAATTTAAAATTTTATCAATACTATCCCTAATCTGATTAAAATGGGCAAGCTCAGATTTTGGCTCCACATCTATGATATCCATTGATTTTTTTAAACAATCATTACCAGCTATTAATATATCTATAATTTCCTGACTTAAAATGATTTTATTATTTTTTACTGATATTAAATAAGGTTTCGTAGACATGGGTAAAATGTACTAATTTATCAATTCCAACAACCGCTGCAGATCCTTTAATAGTATGAATAATTCTTAAAAGTTTATCATATTGAGAAAAATCAGTCGGATTTTTTTCTAAATTAATAAAAATATTTTCTGTTTCATCAAGCATTTCTTTCGATTCAGTTATAAATGTATTTCTTAATTCTTTTTCAAAAGAAACATTATTCATAATCTTTTCCTAGTAAAATAATCTAACTTAATTCTTAAAATCAGTTTTGAGTTTATGAATTGTTATATTATTAAAATTAATTAAATCATAATCATTTGAAAGTTGTAATAAACTCTCTGCTCCACCTAGCACTAAATATCCTTCTGGATTTAATAATTTTGCAAATTTTGATATGACATTTTTTTTGTTTTCTATACTTTGATATATTAAAACATTTCTACAGAATATAATATCAAAAGGTTCAAAGTTTGGCCAAGGATGAAGCAAATTTAGTTGTTTATAAGTGATAAAGGAGGATATTTCAGATTTTACTTTATAGTTTGGTACCAAATTTAAATCTGATATTTCTTCATTAAAATATTTTTTTAAAAGCTCAGGTGAAAGTCCTCTTTGGACCTCAAGTGGGGAATAAATCCCTTTTTCTGCTTGTTTTAATACCCGATCACTAATATCTGTAGCTAAAATTTCGTAACTTTTATTCATTCCTAATTCTTTTAATTCCGCCATAATAATAGCAATAGAATAAGGTTCTTGGCCTGTACTTGTGGCTGCACACCAAATTCGAATTCTGTTTTTATTTGCCATGATTTTGGGAACAAATTCTGTTTTTAAAAATTCAAATACTTTAGGATCACGAAAAAAAGAGGTTTCATTATTTGTCGCTAAATCTAATATCAAAGATTTTATTTGCGAATTTAATCCGTTTGTTTGAATTTCATTCCATAAAGAATCTATACTACTTATATTAATTAATTTTAACAAATTCTGAATTCGAGTTAATAATAAATATTTATTTGTTTCATCGTATTGAATACCAGTTTCTATTTCTATTAATGATGAAAAATATTTAATTAAATTTTCTTTATAAGTTTCCATTTCCAATTAAAATTCTCCTTAATATAAAATTATTTCCTTAGCTTTTTTCAACTATATTCTTTAATTCATTGTAAACATCATTTGGATTTAACCCTTTTATATCTTCAATTTCATTTAACTTTAAAGATTGAAAATAGCCTTCTAAAATATTAAAAGCCATCTCAACAATTTCCTTTGTTTTATCAATATTAAATTCATTATTTAAAGAAACTATCTTTTCTATATAATTAGAAACCAAGATTGATACTTTTTCACTATATTTTGCATTCACAAAATTTGCGGCTGCCTGTAATGCAATAAATTCAGATTTAACATTATTAATTTCATTCCTAAAATTATTTTGAGTGATTTCTGAATTTTTAATTTTAGCTAGAAAAGACTTTATGTTTATCGAAATAACATTCTCAAAACAATCTAAATATTCAAATAACATTTCTTTATTTAATTTATGAATCGGCTCAATTACAGGTTTAATAGGATTAGATTCTTGAATATTTTGCTCTGTAAATGAAATAATAGCACTAGATAAATTATCTAGAGTTAAATATTCTTTTTGAACTAAAATTTCAGTAAAAGGTTTATATATTTCTTTTAATTTTTTTTTCACAGAATCAGATACTTCAGAATTCCATAAACCAAGCGATTTTGCACTTGCTTGAAAATCCAAACCTTCAATTTGCTGTTTCATTAATATTTTTAAAAGATCATTTTTAGGTAAAAGATTAAATTCATATATAAGCTCTGCTGAAGAAGGGATAATCTCTAACTGTTCAATAAATATTTCAAGAACTTGTTCCATACTTAACAATTTTTTTTCTATTAAATATTCACTAAATAGAACAGTCATTTGAAGATCCTCACTTTACCATTTGTACTAAATAATCAGAGCATCCATCAATGATCCTCCCCTAAGAAAGTAGACACCCAGATCCGAAAAAAACTTATAGGAAAGAGGTGTTGAAATGGTGTTAACCAAAAGAAGGTATACAAGCGAATTCAAGCAAGGGGCGATTGAGCTTAC
>NZ_JBIPMD010000339.1:0-2696 GCF_044369315.1 Silvanigrella sp. | reverse complement strand
AGCAAAACCCAAAAGATTGGTTACCTTGGAATTATCTTGATACTATCAACAAAATCAAAAACCACTCTCTATAAAAAATTTAATTCCATTCATTGTGTTTGTAAAATGCACTTATTGGGAGGACACTTGCAAACTCTCAACTTTATTCAAAAGGGACAAAAACAAATAACTTAAAAGATGCAATTATTCGGATTGGAGTTACAAACCTTACAACAATATTAACAACGGAATATTATAGTCAATATAAGAAAATTGATGGAATTGCTTTTTTTAAATTAAAAGAATTTAATCAGCATTCGATTTTTGTTTCAAAACTTTGTTTTGAAATAGCTAAATCACTTAATTTAGATAGAAAATTTGATTTAATGATTGCAGGTATGTTCCATGATATTGGATTATTAATCAGAGCAATAAGTCAGCCTGAAAAAATGGAATTATTAATTGAAAAGTGTAAAAATGAAAAAATAAATTTTTATACATCTGAAATAAATAATCAATTATTAACACATGATCAACTAGGAGCTAATTTGCTTGAAAAGTGGGGGTTTAATCGCCAAGTAGTAGAATTAGTAAAACACCATCACACGCCAACACAGCATAGAACATCAAGTATAGATTATTTATCAAAGGAGTTTGATATTCTTGAATTGTCTAATCAAATATCAATTAAATATTCTTTTGGTTTTCATAATAATGATCCTCATGTCAAAATAAGCCAAATTTTACTGGATAAAATTGGTATTTCAAAAGATGCTTTAAATACTTTACTTAAAGAAGTCATTCGTAATATCAACGTTTTTTCAAGTGCTCTATATATTTAAATTATTTTTAAAATAAATATTAGCTTTTATTATTGTTCTTTTTTAATTCCTACCATTGAACAACCAAGACATGCGAAATTTAAAATTTTGATGAAAGAAAAATAGACTAAACTAAGACTTATAATTCATGAAAATTTTATTTATTTTTTTAATTTCATTTGAATCTGCTATTTTTGTGGCGGTGTATTTATAACCATTTTCATCACTTAATCCGGTAATTTTATCGGGGAAATTTAATTTAATTAATAACTTTGAAAGCCCCTTTACTTCTTCATAGGGGTATGAATTATTATTAAATTTACAAATAATATTTTGACAAGAAATAGCAACTTTTGAATTATTTAATTCATTTATTTTAACTAAAAAATAACTTTGGTGATTATCACTTATTTCGTTTACATCAGAAGGAAAATACGTAGAAGCGCTATTTAATGGGGTAACATGAGAGACAATGTAGTAATTTGTAGACTGTAGCATATGTTCTTGCGTATTTGAACTTGAATTTTTACTATAAAAAAAGTTTTGGGTATCTTGAGTAAAACTATTTGAGTTTGAACTCTTGCCACAAGATGAGATCACAAAGAGATTTAATAATAATAAAATTAATGCAGGCAATATTTTTCTCAAAGATGAATCCCCATTCAAGTAAATCATATTCGCAATTAACCATTATAAATTTTAATTGGTTAAAAAAATATTTTAGTATCATTTATCTTGATATCCTAAAATTTTAAAAATGGAAAGATGATTTATAAAAAAATTTGACTTAATCTCAAAAAATAAAAAAAGAGATAAAAAAAGCCCTTTAATTTAACAATACAGGGAATTATTAAAATTCACTTTGTCTCAATTGTGCTCAAAATTAAAGCAGCTTCTTCGTCGTCAAGTATTTTAAATTTTCCTTCCTTTTCATTAAAAGAATAAACATCTGCCGTAGCAATATCAAACCACCAGCAGTAAATTTTTAGCTTATTCTGTTTCATAAGTTCTTGAACAATAGGGTATGTTTCCATATGAATTTTTTGTTCTAACACATTTATTTGTGATAATTGATTATGAGGCTTTAATCCTTTATTAATTTCAAAACCTTCGTTTAATTTTTTTAATGCCGATTCTCCGTACTGCAGCCAAGATCTTAAATTCGGAGAAGATATTGTAAGACGGTTTTGAAGAATACCCTGCATCGCACCGCATTCAGAATGACCACAAATAATAATACTAGAAACCTTTAATTTAAGTAATGAGAATTCAATCGCAGCAGCTTCAGATTCATCACCAACAGAGTAACCATTACGGGTACAAGGAGGTATCATATTACCGACATTTCGAATGACAAAAACATCTCCAGGATCTGTGGAAGCAAATAAGTTGGCAACAACACGACTGTCAGAACAAGCAATAAACAAGGCATCTGGAGACTGACCCAAGGCAAGTTTTGCAAAAGTTTCTCTATATCCTGGCAAAATATTGCGTCTAAAGTCAGTTATACCATTAATAAGTTTTTTCATAAATGCCCTTTGATTAATCCTCTAAATTATAAATACTTTTCTAATGAATTGGCATTAAGAAAAGTTCTGAAATTCAATCAAATATCGTATTTACAGATTTTTTTAAATAGTTTGAATCCTTTTTTACAATGATTTATAACTCATGTCAAAAATTATTTGTTAAAATGTTTCTTTATTCCCTTGATATTTTCATTCACGAAGCTCTTTCTTTTCTGTTTCATTAAGAATTTATAAGTTGAATCACTTCTTTCACTTTTTTATGAGCTTCAATCGGATGCCTGAGGGGCTTATCAAATATGAGTTTGTAATGATTCGAACGACCCAATTTTTCCTTAATAATAAATCCAGATTCTTGTAAGTCTGCTAC
>NZ_JBIPMD010000132.1:0-9124 GCF_044369315.1 Silvanigrella sp. | reverse complement strand
GGTTAGTGCCAATTTCTTTGTGACTGATACCAAAATCTATGAGAAATGACAGAAAGGAGCAACGGAACTTGAATCGGTTGGTCTCAATGACTGTGGGAATAGTCCAATTGTCTTTGGGAACTGACAACCATTGTCTTCTTTCTTTCTTTTTCCTATCCTTTTTAGATTGACGCTTTCTTGCAGTCCCGATTTTTCTGTCATAGCTTACGCACGTGTGTGTTTGAGTGCAAACTCAGACTTAACTTATATGTAGAATGTTTAAATATTTGTTTTTTTCGATCCTATTATTTGGAGAGTTTATACATGGCTCAAAAATTATCAAATCAGCTTATGGTAGCTTTTTATAAAGAAATGCTACTTGGGCGTCGCATCGAAGAGCGTGTCGGCCAACTTTATGTTCAGCAAAAATTTAGTGGATTTTGTCACCTATATATTGGACAGGAAGCTGTTGGCACGGGTTGTTTAAATGCAATAAGAAAAGGCGAAGACTATGTGATTACAGGATATCGTGATCATTTTCTTCCTATTGTTTTAGGCATGGATCCTGGAGTTATGCTTGCCGAACTTCTTGGTAAAGTAACAGGTTGTGCGCGTGGAAAAGGTGGTTCCATGCACATGTTTTCTGAAAAACTTCATTTTATGGGTGGCCACGGGATTGTTGGAGGACAAGTTCCTCTTGCTGTTGGTGCTGGTTGGAAAATTAAGTATCAAAAAGAAGATAACGTAGCACTTTGCTTTTTAGGTGATGCGGCTATTAACCAAGGGCAATTTCATGAAGCACTTAACTTAGCTGCTATTTGGGATCTTCCATGTATTTTTATTATTGAAAATAATATGTATGGAATGGGTACTGCAATTTCAAGAACATGTTCTTTGCACAACCTTGCTGATAGAGCAAAAGGTTACAATATGCGTCAAGCAATTGTAGATGGACGCAATGTTGTAAATACTTACAATCAAATGAAAGAAATTGTTGAAGAAACACGTAAAACTTCGAAACCAATTCTTGTTGAAATTCAAACCTACCGTTTCCGCGGTCACTCTGTTTCTGACCCAGGAAATTATCGTACAAAAGAAGAAGTTGAAAAAGAACGTAGTCGCGATTGTTTAATCTTACTTAAAGATATTATGATTCAACAAAAAGCTGCAAAAGAAGAAGATTTTGAAACTTATGAAGAAGAAATTGCTGATATTGTAGAAAAAGCGGTTACTTTTGCTGATGAGTCTCCTGAACCAGGGCTAGAAGAAATTCATGCTCATGTTCTTGCCTAATAACTTGAGTTTGAGGTTTTAAAATTATGGCTATATTAACTTTACGCGAAGCTTTAAACCAGGCTTTGACAGAAGAAATGGAACGCGATCCAAGTGTATTTGTC
This sequence comes from Silvanigrella sp., assembly GCF_044369315.1. Classification (NCBI taxonomy): domain Bacteria; kingdom Pseudomonadati; phylum Bdellovibrionota; class Oligoflexia; order Silvanigrellales; family Silvanigrellaceae; genus Silvanigrella; species Silvanigrella sp. The sequence goes on along the minus strand of NZ_JBIPMD010000132.1, from coordinate 7,748 downwards.
ATGGGCGAAGAAGTTGCTCAGTATGACGGTGCCTATAAAGTAACAAAAGGAATGTTGGCAAAATTTGGACCCATGCGTGTTGTCGATTCCCCTATTTCCGAAGCAGGTTTTGCTGGATTAGGTGTTGGTGCTGCTATGTGTGGTCTTCGTCCTGTGATCGAAATGATGACATGGAACTTTGCTATTCAAGCTTTTGACCAAATTATCAATCACGCAGCAAAAATGCTATATATGAGCGGTGGACAATATAAAGTACCAATGGTTATTCGTGGACCTCATGGTGCTGCTCACATGCTTGGTGCTCAACACAGTCAGTGTGTGGATCACATGCTTGTAAATTGTCCAGGTTTAAAAATAGTAAGTACGGTTATTCCTTCAGACGCAAAAGGATTAATGAAGTCAGCTATTCGCGATGACAACACGGTTTTATTTTTAGAAAGTGAAATGCTTTACGGCCGTTCTGGTGAAGTTCCTGATGGGGAACATATCATTCCATTAGGAGTTGGTGATATTAAACGCGAGGGAACAGATGTTACTTTAGTGGCATGGAATAAAATGGTTCTTCTTGCTTTAGATGTTGCCGCAGAACTTGAAAAAGAAGGCATCAGTGTTGAAATAATCGATCCTCGTACATTAATGCCCCTTGATGAAGACATGATTTTTAACTCTGTTCGTAAGACAAATCGTTTGGTTGTTTTAGAAGAAGGTTGGGGAGTTGCATCGTTTGGATGTCACATTGTCGATCGTGTCGTCAAAGAATGTTTTGATTATCTTGATGCGCCACCAGAGAGAGTAACAAACTTATTTGTTCCTATGCCTTATAATGAGCGCTTAGAGCATGAAGTGTTACCATCAGCAGAGCGCACAATTTCTGCAATCAAGGCTGTATTATATAAATAACGAAACTCTGGAGAAGTAACTATGGCAACAGTAATGGAAATGCCAAAACTTTCAGATACGATGTCCGAAGGTTCTGTAGCTCGTTGGTTAAAAAAAGAAGGTGATAAAGTATCTGCTGGTATTCCAGTAATTGAAATTGATACAGATAAAGCCACAATGGAATATGAATGCCCTGCAAGTGGTACTTTATTAAAAATATTAGTTGGCGATGGACAAAAATGTCCTTTGCAAGCTCCTATTGCGGTTATTGGTAAACCCGATGAAAAATGGGAAGAAGTTCTCGAAAAATATAACGCAAAAAAAGGGGGAGCATCTGCTTCTTCTGAAACAAAAAAAGAGGTTCCTAAAGCTTCTTCTGCTGCGTCAGCGCCAAGTGCATCTTCCTCTAAATCTTCTGCATCAGTCTCTGATCTCAATGTAAAAGCAAGTCCTCTTGCTAAAAAAATTGCCGCAGATAAAGGAATTGATCTTAAAGCAATTCAAGGAAGTGGACCAAATGGCCGTATTGTTCAAAGAGATCTTGATCAAGCGCCATCCTCAGGTTCTTCTGCATCCAGTTTTGCATTTGCCGCAAATGCGGAAGTCGAAAAAATTCCACATACAAATATGCGTAAAACAATTGCGCGTCGTTTAGCGGAAAGTGTGAATACAGCACCGCACTTTTTCTTAACTGTTAATATAAATATGACTAATCTTCTTGCTTGGCGCAAAGATGCTGTTGCAAAATTACCTGAAAATGAAAAATTCAGTGTAAATGATTTGGTCATCTTTCTAACTGCGCGTGCATTAAAACGTCATCCCGATGTAAATTCTTCTTGGCAAGATGATTATGTTGCTAAATATCGTGATGTTCATATGAGTGTTGCGGTTGCTTTACCAAATGGGCTTATGACTCCTGTGGTTCGTCATGCCGATAAACTTACAGTTGTTCAAATTGCACAAGAAACAAAACGTCTTGTGAAATTAGCTAAAGATGGAAAATTACAACCAAATGACTATGCTGGCGGAACGTTTTCTGTTAGTAATTTAGGTATGGCTGGTATTGAAAGTTTTACAGCAATCATTAACCCACCACAGGCAGCAATATTAGCGGTAGGTTCAACTGTTCCTACTCCTGTAGTATTGCCAAATGGAACAATTGGTGTGGAACAAAGAATGAAAGTAACTTTAAGTTGCGATCATAGGGTAATCGATGGCGCTGTTGGTGCTGAATTCTTAAAAACATTAAGACAATTTTTTGAAGATCCTGTCTCTGCTTTGTTTTTAGGATAATATTTAATTTGGTAGTTTTTTGAACAGAACTCAATCTAGCCATGTTAAAGCTAATATTGAGTTCTGTTTTTTTATTTTCATGTTGGGAAACATTATATGGTTAAAGTAACAAATAAAGAAGAGCTTGTTCGTTTAAATGTCCTTTTGCAAGAGTTTGGTGTTTCTTCACGCCGAAAAGCAGATGAACTTATTGAGTCTGGTGCTGTTCAAGTAAATGGAAAAATAATTCGTGTACTTGGGACAAAAATCGAAAGACAAGCTTCAATTTCTGTTAATGGAAAAGTTTTAAAAAATATCCCAGCTAAGGTAACGTATATTTTAAACAAGCCATTTATGACAATTACAAGTCGTAAAGATGATAAAGAAAGAGCTACCATATTTGATTTACCTGAAATCAAAAAACTTCCTTTAAATGTTCAATCTGTTGGACGCTTGGATTACCGAAGTGAAGGTTTGCTTGTTTTAACCAATGATGGGGATTTAGCGCTTGCCTTATCGCATCCTAAGTACTCAGTAGAAAAAACTTATGCCGTTTTAACTTCATCTGCATTTACGGTTGAAGATTCCGAAAAATTAAAAAAAGGAATTGAACTTGACGATGGCCCAGCTAAAGCAATTTCAGTAAAAATTGGTGGAAAAGAAAAACTAGGTAACAGTGTTGGGCAATGGATTGAGTTGGTTGTTACGGAAGGCCGAAATCGTCTTGTGCGTCGTATGATGGAAGCTTTAGGTTTGAGTGTTGTAAGACTTGTTCGTGTTGCTATTGGAGATCTTCGACTCCCAGGAAAATTAGAGCCTGGAAAAATGAGAATAGTCTCAGATATCGAAGCTAAATATTTAAACGATATTAAAAAAAGCATGATAAATGAAGAATCTAAAAAGAAAAAAACACCAAATGCTTTATCAAAAGATGTAATTGAAAAAAGAAAGATCAAACGTAAATTAACATTAAACGATACAGATTATGCTCGTGAAGCGGAAAGACGTGAAAAAAGAGCAACGTTAGTTGCTAGTTTACGTAAAAAAGAAACAGAAAAAATAAAAGAAGAAAAAAGATCTGCTTGGCATGGCGAAGAAAATTCCAAGAAAGAAAATAAAGATAAAAAATCTTATTTTACGAAAGAAAAAAAAGAAGAAGTTTCTAAAAATAGAGACTCCAAAAGAAGCTCAACTTATCGTGAAGATAAAGTAAAATCGGAAGACAGGTCAGAATCTAAAAATAAAAAGAGAAACTCCAAAAAAGATTTTGAAAAAAAACCAAAAACGACTTCAGGAAAAAACCAAAGTTCTAAAAAGAGGTACGATAAATGACTTTTGATTGGCACTGGCTATATTTTGTATTTGGTGTTCTTTTTATATTAATAGAAATTTTTACTTTAACATTTTACTTTTTACCTATTGGAATTGCTGCAATTGTAACAGGAATATTTGCGTTATTTATTCAAAATGTTTATATTCATGTTGCTATTTTTACAATAGCTGGAATCGTACTTCTTTTTCTTATTTCTAAATGGAAAAAATCACGTTTCCTTAAACCTGTAGGTTCACAGTTTGTTGCAGGTCTTGTTGGTCAGCAAGGGGTCATTATAGAAGGCTTTATGTCTTCTCAGTCACCAGGAAAAGTCAAAATATTTTCTGATATTTGGGAAATTCATTGGGATCCACATCAAGAAAGTAAACTTATGAATTTAAAAGTTGGTGATCTTGTAAAAGTTGTTACAGTAGAAGGCAATAAGGTTACTGTAGATAAAGTAAAGACTTAAATAATTAAATTGAGGTTTTGTATTTATGGAAGGTTTTAGTATGTTACCTATATTTTTGTTACTCGCAATTGTATTTTTAGTAATCATTATATTTACTAAATATGTTATTGTTATTCGTCAGCAAGAATGTGTTATTGTTGAACGTTTAGGAAAATTTCATACTATTTTAAATTCGGGATTAAATATTTTAATTCCATTTGTCGATCAATCAAGACAAATTTTATGGAGCCGTAATGGAATGATAACGAATGTAGATCGTATCGATTTACGTGAAGTTGTTATTGATATTCCAGAGCAAAAGGTGATTACAAAAGATAACGTTGGTATTATTGTTGACGCTATTATTTATGTTCAAATAACAGATGTAAAACGTGCTGCTTACGAAATTCAGTCGTTACCTTTGGCTGTTGCTCAATTAACACAAACGACTTTAAGAAGTTTAGTTGGTGAAATGGATTTAGATCATACTTTAAGTAGTCGTGATGTAATCAACTCAAGATTAAAAATTGTTCTTGACGAAGCTACTGACAAATGGGGTTTAAAAGTAAACCGTGTGGAACTAAAAAATGTTTCACCACCACCTGATGTTCAAATGGCAATGGAAAAACAAATGCAGGCAGAGCGTGAGCGTCGTGCGAATGTATTAACAGCCGAAGGTTCAAAACAAAGCCAAATTTTAAATGCAGAAGGTGAAAAACGTTCTCGTATTGAACATTCCGAAGGTGAAAAACAGGAAAAAATCAATCAAGCTCTTGGTGATAAAGAGGCAACAATTGCAAGAGCAATTGGACAAGCTCAAGCAATTGAAGATGTTGCTGCTGCCCAAGCGAAATCAATTGAGTTGATAAAGGGTGCGTTTGGTTCGCCAGATGTTGCTGCAAATTACCTTATCGCTATGGAATATTTAAAACGTTTTGGCGAAATGACTCATAAAAATACCGATAAAGTATTTATTCCTTATGAGGCAACTGCTGTTCTTTCTTCGTTAGGAGCGGTAGGAGACATTATGGGTAAAGTGGCATCAAATGCGGGAAGCAACATACCAGTAAGAAAATAAACGTAACTTTTTGACGTAATTTATTTTATAATTTTCTTGTTTAAAAATGATCAGATAAATTCTGATCATTTTTGTTTTTTAATTTTAGGAAAATATTCCCAAGGTAAAAATTTCATCTATCCTTCTCCCTAATTTTTATATGATAAAAAGGGGGAGTTATTATGTTTGTAAATAAGCCTAAATCAAATATTTGGATGACAGAATATTTATCTCCAAGTGAAATTTATCGCTCCTTAGTTTCTGAGATTATTTATCAAGGAAAAAGTCTTTTTCAAAACATAAGTATTGTAAAACTCTTAAATGATAGCAAAGCTCTCTATTTAGACAATCAATTACAATCAACAACAGCAGATGAGTTTATTTATCATGAAACAATTGTTCATATTCCTTTTATTTTAAATAAAAATCCTGAGAGTATTTTAATTATTGGAGCTGGTGAAGGAGCAACCGCTCGAGAGGCTTTAAAATGGAAAACGGTAAAAGAAATAACATTAATAGAAATTGATAAAGATGTTATTGAATTTTGTAGTAAATATCTTCCTGAAATGAGTTTAAATTCTTATAAAGATCCTAGAGTTAAAATTGAAATTTGTGATGCAAGAGTTTTTTTAGAAAATACAAACAAAAAATTTGATGTTATTATTTGTGATTTGTGTGATCAAAACTTAGATAAAAATCAAATTATTAATATCGAATTTTTAAAAAAATGTAAAAATATTTTAAATAAAAATGGAAATATATGTATACAATCTGGTGAAATGCCATTTCAAAAAAACCTATCATTTACGAATTATATTCATATGCTCAAAACAGAATTTAATACTGTAAAAATATTTACAGCCTGGATTCCTTCTTTTTGTCGAAATTGGTCTTTTTTTTTACTTCATAATAAAAAAAATCAAGATATTTTAATTGATGAAATAAAGGATATTATTATTGAAAAAATTGAAAATAAACTTTTCTATATAAACGATCAAACTATTTTAGGAGTGCTAAATCCACCAAAATATATTCAAGATTTTGAGAAATAGATAACTATGTATAAAAGATATGTATGTATTGTTTTTAATAGAATTAGGAATAGCTAATTATGTTAAACAAAAAAATAATATTTTTCTGTATTTTAGCATATCTATTTCAATTTATTATTGAAAATTTAGCAATCAGTTCTAGTTCTTTTTTTATTGATGTTATTGGTGCTGAGCAATTACCAAAAGCACTAATCATTTCTTCTTTATTAACACCTGTTATTATTTTTATACTTTCTTTAGTCGAAGGATTTAAAAAATCAAGGCAATATAAAGTATTATTTTTAATTTTAATTTCTATTTCATTTTTATTTTACATGTTTTATAATACTGGTGTCCCAAATTATTATTCAAAAACAGTTTGGATGTATCAAATATTTGGGAGTTTATTTTCTTTAATAAGTATTATTTTATATTGGAATTTAATTAATGCTTATTTTTATGTTTTCGAGTCAAAATTATTTTTCTCTTATTTTATAATATCGGAAGAAATAGGTGCTATCTCTTCCGATATATTAATTAATAAAATTATTTATGGATTTAGTATAGCACAGTACTTTTTAGTAAATATTGTATTGTTATTAATATTGTTGTTTTTTTATTTTTATGTTTTCAAAATTAAAGTTATTAATGATGAAATTACGGAAGATGGTCTTAAAGAGAGCAAAATAGAGGAAAAAAATAATAGCCTTTTTAAAAATAAGTCTTTATTTAATTTGGCTTTTTTGTATATTGTTGTAATTTGTTTATTTCACTTTATAACTACTTTAATAACGTATCAGTTTAACTTTTCTGCAGGTGCAACTTTTGGAAATACGGAAGAATTAAATAAGTTTTTTTCGGAATTTCAATTTTATTCTAGCTTATTAATTATTGCGACGAGTTATTCTTTAAATAAATTTTTATTTACAAAATCTAAAATTATATTTCAGCATCTCTTGTATGGTGTTTGTCTTCTTTTTTTGGTCTATTTTATGAATATCTCATATACATTTTATGTGATTGCAGCTGTGGAAATGGCAAAAGTTATTTTGGAACATTCTTTATTTCAAACTTCTTACGAGCATTTTACGGCTTCATTTAATGAAAAAGTGAGTGATAAATTAAGAAATTATACAGAAGGCTTTTATGTGCCAGCAATTATAGTGATTTCTGGTTTGTTTATGAACTTTTTTCCAAGTAAATTTAGTTTCTACTATTTAAACTTTTCTATGTTATTTTGTATTTTATTTGTAATATTTTTAGCATTTTTAATTAAAAATTATTATTACAAATATCATCTTGAAAATGTAAAAAATAATATTGGAAATATAAGATCAATACAGGCTTTAGGAGAAAAAAATAATATTCCTGCCTTAAAAGTATTAATGGAAAACTTTGAAAAAACTCAAGATCGTTTTTTAAAAAAGAATATGGTCATTTCTATGGGGAAAATTAATAGTGATAAAACAATAGATTATATTTTTAATGTGTTAAATAATAGTGATGAATTTATGCAATCTGCTGCTGTAGAAGCGCTTTTTAATTATAAATCATTTAAGGTTGAATATTTATTAGTTGAATTTGTTTTGGGAGAAAAAAATAAAAGTTTGTATATTAGGCATAAAGTAATTTCATTTATTAATAAAGTATATAAAAATGCGATTGTCCCATTTTTTATGCATTTATTGTATAGTGATGATCATAGAGTCGTTGCAAATACAATATAAAAATTTTGGGAAATAAACG
>NZ_JBIPMD010000338.1:0-2701 GCF_044369315.1 Silvanigrella sp. | reverse complement strand
ACTCATTACCTCACAAACCCATGTGTGATAAATGTTAATTTTATCACGCCAAGGAAAATGTCTTTTGTTAATATTGTACCAGGCTAATATATCTTTAGAGAATTGTTTCATATTGAAAAACAAACACAAAACAGCCTTCGCTTATTTGTAGTTTATTATACAGCTCCCTCTTCATGCATAACTTCATTAGATGAAGAAGACTTATCTGATGATGATTTTCTTGGACGACCACGTCTCATGGATTGTTTTAATTTATCTAGCTTGCTTGGACGACCGCGTTTTTTTGGAGTTTTAACAACAGCCTTCTTAGGACGACCGCGTTTCTTTGTAGATGTTTTTGAAGGACGACCACGTTTCTTTGTGGAAGATTTTGCTGGACGACCGCGTTTCGCAGTTTTTTTCTTAGCAACAACTTTTTTAGTTGTTTTTTTTCTTACGGCTTTCTTTGCTGGCTTTCTGCCTGCTTTTTTCTTAACTGAAGTTTTTTTAACTGGTTTTTTTGCAACAACTTTCTTTTTCTTAGTTGCAGTTTTTTTCACAACCTTTTTTGTTGCTTTTTTTGTTCCAGCTTTTTTTGCTCCAGCTTTCTTACGTTTTGTTTCAGCCATAAAACATTCTCCTTTCAATTTTAATTAGCAAACCGTTTTCACTTCCACGGTTCAGTCTTAATTTAACTCATGCCAAAAAAAAATGGTAGAGGCAATACCATTTTTTATTTATTTTTATTAAGAAATTATTTAACCTTGTTAGACAAGGATATCTTTTCTAAACAAATGTTGTCGTCAAAGTCACAACATTCCTTTAAGAGTAATTTAAAGAAGGATGAAAAAAATGAGATCGAATTTTGAAAGTAAAAATAAAAATCAAATTATTGGGATTGTATATGATTTACCAATGAAACTTGAAAGTTCAGATCAAATGAATTTTCCAGACGATGCAAATGCAGAGTGGGAATCACAAAAAACGATCGATACAATTATTGAAACATGGAAACAACTAGGCTTTTCTATAATTCTTTTTCCACTAGATTCAACATTTTTAATGAATTGGAATAAATTTAGTTCACAATGCACTTTAATTCATTCTTTAGTTGAAGGATGGGGATCTCTTGCAAGAGAAAGTTGGATTCCATCATTATGTGAATTATCTGGAATTCCATTTATTGGTTCTGAGCCATTTGCACAATCAATTTGTATGAGCAAAACACAAATCAAATTATTGTGCAAATTTTTAAAAATTCCAACTCTACCTTTTTATACGATTAAAAATCTCAAAGACCTTAGTAATATTCCAAGAGATTTTTTTAAAGAAACACATTTTATTAAACCAGATGGAGAGGGATCTGGTATGGGTATTGATGCGTCATACTCTATATCAAATTCAAAATCGAATACAGAAAAAATTACTAAAACAATTCTCGAAAAATACCCAGACGGTGTATTAATAGAAAAATATATTGATGGAAAGGAATTTACTTCAGGCATCATTGGTACACCTCCAATATTTCTACCTATTGCTGAAATTGAAGTTGATGATGGAATTTATGGACTATCAAATAAATCAAAAGAATTTATGGGAGAAAAAGTAACTTTTCCAAAACTTTCAAAAATCAATGAAACTATTATTCGAAATGGTACGGAAAAATTATTTAATTATCTAAATATAAGAGACTTTGTTCGAATGGATTGGCGTTGTGACGATAAAGGAAAAATTTATTTTTTAGAATCAAATACGTTACCTGGGATTTCCTACTACTATAGTGTATTGCCTCTTATGGCAAAAAAAATGGGATACAGTTACCAAGATTTATTTTCTATTTTAGCAAATTCAGCATTAACCCGATCTAAAAATAGAAATCTTTGGTATGGGAAATCAAGAATACAAAAAAATTCTCCTAAAAGTTAAAAATACTTTTAGGAGAATTCATAAATAAAAATAAATAAAGAATTATAACTTTCCAGTTGCAACTAATCTTGTTAATTGAACCATACGATTGCTAAATCCCCATTCATTATCATACCAAGAAAGCACTTTGACCATGTTTTCGCCAATTACAGTTGTGTATTCTGCATCAATAGTGGAACTATTTGCGCATCCATTATAATCACAACTTACTAAAGGCTCTTCAGAATATCCTAAAATACCTTTCAAATAGGTTTCAGACGCAGACTTAAGTGCAGAGTTGATGTCTGCCGCCGTAACTGTTTTTTCTAATTCAAAAGTAACATCTACTAAGGATACATTTGGTGTTGGAACTCGAACTGCAAATCCATGTAATTTTCCAGCTAAAGATGGAATTACTTCTGAAATTGCTTTGGCTGCTCCTGTAGATGTTGGAATCATACTTAAGCCTGCAGCTCTAGCACGACGTAAATCTTTATGTGGAAGATCTAAAATATTTTGATCATTTGTGTAGGAGTGAATTGTTGTCATTAATCCTTTTTTAACACCATATTTATCGTGAATTACTTTTGTTAATGGTGCTAAACAGTTTGTAGTACATGAACCATTACTTACTATATTATGCTTATTTATATCATATTCAGAATCATTTACACCGATCACAATTGTTTTATCAATAGATTTACCAGGAGCACTTAAAATCACTTTTTTAGCGCCTGCCTTTATATGAGCTGCCGCTTTATCTCCATCAGTAAAAATTCCTGTGCATTCTAAAACAATATCAATTCCATTTGCTCCC